>CAUCWU010000025.1 GCA_958446555.1 uncultured Lachnospiraceae bacterium
ATATTACAAGTTAAGAAAAAGGAGGCAACACAATGAGACTAGTGCATCCCCATAACAGCATAGCAAAAATAGTTGCAGCTGGAATGTTTTTGACCTGCGTATTGTCTACGTCGGTTCAAGCAGAGGATACAACCCCAAAATGGAAAGAACCCTACGACACACCAGTAACGCTGACGACAGTGCGAGGAATTGGGGCGGTTGCGTTTCATTTTGATCCGGGAGACAGCATTTCAGACAATCTGTGGACGCGAAGCTTTCAAAATGTGCTAAATGTAACAGTGAAAACAGACTGGATCAGTAGCGACTATGACATCAAATTAAATCTTGCGATGGCAGCCGGAAAACTTCCAGATGTGTTTGTTGTAAATACAGAGCAACTAAAGCGGCTTGAGAATGCTGGGATGTTAGCTGATTTAACCGATGTTTATGAAGAGTGGGCATCGGATCGCTTAAAGTCTATTCTTGGTGCAGAGGAGGCTGTCTTAGAAACGGCAACTGTAGATGATAGATTGTATGCGATTCCTCAGCTAAGTTCAGGTTATCATCCAGAGCTTTTATGGCTTCGTTCTGATTGGATGGAGGAGCTTAAAAAAGAAAATCCGAAGACAGTGGACGAGCTTGAAGAAATTTTGCTTGGTATGAAGGAGCTTTCTGGAAACTATAGTTTTGCAGTTGGAGAAGATTTAGATTCACTATATCATCTTGCAATTGCATGGGATGCGTATCCTGGCTTTTGGCAAAGACAAGAGGATGGGACACTTGTGTATGGCTCCGTCACCGATCAGATGAAGGAGGCGCTTTGTGATTGGCAAAGATGGTATCAAGAAGGCATTTTTCGAAAAGATTTTGCTAACTTAAATAACGATGCGGTCAGTAAAGATATCTCCGATGGAAAAGCAGGTGCGATGACTTTTCGCTCAGCTTGGGGCTGGGTATATGGGTTAGATGAAGTAAAAAGTCAGGGGGTGGAGGCCTGCTTTTGGCCGTGTGAGATTCCGACAGTCACAGGCAAAAAGGCGATTTATCCGAGAAATTTCAAAAATAATGGCTACATTGTTGTGAATCGAAACTGCAAAAATCCAGAAGCTGTGATCAAACTAATTGATTACTATGTATACATTCTAAATGATGCCTATCAAGATGATACGACGAGTTATGACGAGATTGTCCAGTATACGCAAAACAATATGCAGCATGCAACAGCGCCGTTTACTGTAACCAATTCGACAAGCGACTATGAGCGCTATGAAATGATTCAACAGGCGCTAGAGACTGGTGACGAATCGGTATTAAAAACGGGTGGTGCAGCAGAAGTATATCACGGCATTAAGAGATGGAATGAGAAAAAAGATCCAGATTGTGTTGCTTATGTCGTTCAGTTTGACGGTGAAAAAAGTGGTGTCGGCATTGCCGATCAGATCATAAAGGAGGGCCGTGTTGTGCTCTCAGGGCTATGGGGCGAACAGCCGCAGGAATTGATTGAATATGGGGATACATTAGACGACATTCTTCGCGAGGGCTTTATTCGTATTATCATGGGAGAGAGCGATATTTCATATTTTGATACGCTGGTGCAAGAGTGGTATGAGGCAGGAGGAGAGATTGTGACCGAAGCAGTCAATCGGATGTCCACTAGGTAGGGCATGAGGCTTCAATATACGGTATTGTCCACATCGGTTGTCTGATTGAGAAATCTAGAAAAATTTGTTTTTTAAAACCTTCTTAAAAAGGAAGAAAAATAGAGACATTTTGATCATCCTATGGTATACTCGCGGTAGGCAAAAACAGTGCAAAACGGGTGAAAGAAGGATTGAAAAAAGCACTGAAAGCCACGTGAAAAACCAGAAAGGGGAAAATAAAAATATGAATTTTTATGTTGACGTTCATGCAGGACGTGATGGAAACGGAAGCAAAGAGATGCCGTTTTGCCGGATCAATGAGGCGGCAAAAATAGCAAAGCCGGGTGACACTGTGCTTGTAGAGCCAGGTGTGTATCGTGAGTATGTCGATCCGATTTTTGCAGGAGAGCCAGATGCACGCATTACTTATAAGAGTACAAAGCCACTTGCCGCAGTGATTACTGGAGCAGAGCGTATTACAAGTTGGACGAAGTATCAGGACAATGTATGGGTGTGCCGTGTGCCAAACAGCACATTTGGAACCTATAATCCGTATACAACCTTTGTCTATGGCGATTGGTACTTTGCAAAAGCAGATAAGCATACTGGATGCGTGTATTTAAATGACAGAGCATTATATGAGACTTCTACATTAGAGGATTGTATCAAGGGTGAAGTCTATGAGTGCAGCTGGGTTCCAGAAGAGTCAGTTTATAAGTGGTATACCGAGCAGGACAAGGAAAAAGATGAGACAATTCTCTATGCCAATTTCCAGGGGGCGGATCCAAACAAGGAAAATGTAGAGATCAATGTCAGACGTGAGTGTTTCATGCCGTCTAAGACAGGTGTTGGTTATATTACTGTCAGTGGTTTTACTGTGACAAAGGCTGCAACCACATGGGCTCCACCGGCAGCTTATCAGGATGGAATGATTGGTCCACATTGGAGCAAGGGTTGGATTATCGAAGACTGCGAGATCTCAAACAGCAAGTGTGCAGGAATTTCAGTTGGAAAATATTTGGATCCAGACAATGATCACTATTTCACCACCAAATATGTGAAGAGTCCGACTCAGATGGAGCGCGATGCGGTATGCCGTGGTCAGTATCATGGCTGGCTGAAAGAAAAAGTTGGAAGCCATATCATTCGCCGAAACAACATTCATCACTGTGAGCAGGGCGGAATCATAGGCCGTATGGGTGGTGTGTTTAGTATTATTGAGGATAACCACATTCATCATATCAACAACATGATGGAGTTAGGCGGTGCTGAGATTGCCGGAATCAAGATGCATGCTGCAATCGATGTGACGATGCGCCGCAATCATATCCACCATTGCACAATGGGTATCTGGTGTGACTGGGAGGCACAGGGAACAAGACTGAGCCAGAACCTGCTGCATGATAATCAGCGTCCGCCGTTTGCGTCTGTCTTAAAGGGCGGCATGATGTCACAGGATATCTTTGTTGAAGTTGGACATGGCCCAACATTGATTGATAATAACATTATGCTTTCTGATGCGAGCCTTCGCTTTGCGACAGAAGGTGTGGCACTTGTCCACAATCTGATCTGTGGTGCACTGACCTGTGTTGGCGGCGGAACTGGACCTCGCTACACACCGTATCATATGCCACATCGAACAGAGGTGATGGGCTTTATGACAATCCTTCACGGAGACGATCGCTTCTATAATAATATCTTCGTGCAGAAGTGGCCGTCAGAGGACATCATCACAATGCATGATTCAGATGATGGTTTTGATACAGAGAACCGCGCAGCTGGTACTTGGATGTTTGATGAGTATCCAACCTATGATGAGTGGATCTCTCAGTTTGATTTCACAAAACCTGCCGATATGTCAAAGCTTTACGCAGCCCACGAAGGAAAGCTTCCGGTATGGATCGAGGGAAATGCTTATCTTGGCGGCGCAAAGCCATCGAAGAAGGATGTAAACGCACTGACAAAAGCTCCGGCAAGAGAGGATGTGCGCGTAGAGCTTGTCGAGAAAGAGGACGGCTACTATTTAGACACCAATGTCTATGAGCTGATTGAAGAGTTTAAGAATCGCATGATTGATTCAGATGTGCTAGGAAAGGCATTTGAGCCAGAGGAGCGCTTTGAAAATCCAGATGGCACTGCGATTCGCTTCGACAATGATTACTTTGGCGAGCATCGCGGTGTCGATGTGATTCCAGGACCGTTTGCAAGCAAAGAAGAAGCTGCGAAAAAGTTATATTAAATGAAGAAGCGAGTCTGCCACTTGCGGCAGGCTCGTTTTGTGATATAATGAAACCAAACGACTATATATAGAAGGAGAATTTTATGGCAAAGACAAATTTCACAAAGAACGGTAATGGTAAAAAGCCATCAGCTCCAAAGATGCCAGGTGAGTGGTTGTATTTCAATAAAGAGGAGATTTCTCTTCGAAAAATTTACGAGCTATTTCAAGAGGAACAGACAGCTGAGTATTGGGAAGCAGCAGGTGTGCTTGAAATTTCATTGCCGGAAAGTGGAACACTTGATTTCGAAGATTTAGAGGGAACGCTTGGCAATGAAGAAGACGATGCCTACTTAAAGGAAAATGAGATTCGTACAGTAGCGGCAGTTACGATTCGCCCAGATGATTACGAGAAGGCAGAAAAAGTGATGCTTTTTATCACTGAAAAGATTGGCGGATATTTCTGCGCAGATACAGCAGATTTTAAACCGGTAGTCAAGGCTTAAAAAAGATAAAATTTAAAAATAGAAAAATTAAAATGCTACGAAAAAGTATTGAAATGATCTTAGGATTTCAATGTAATAAGATTGATTGGACGACACGGAGGCTATATGACAGCAAACAAAATCACGAATATGGAGGTGAAGCGAAAAAATAGAAATCGTATTTACCGCTATATGTGCAAATCTGGAATTGTCTCAAATCCAGATATTGCATATGAGTTAAAGCTCAGTCTTCCCACAGTGACGCAGAATACAAAAGAATTGCTTGAGATGGGTGTGATTGAGGAGACTGGAGAGTTGGAATCGACAGGAGGCAGAAAAGCAAAAGGACTAGCGATCACTGCAAATTTTAAATTGGCAGTGGGAATTGATATTACGAGAAATCACATTGGATTTTTGGTGGCAAATTTGGCAGGTCAAATTGTCAAATATCAAAGAATCAGCTATCCATTTCAAAAAGGCGATGCTTATTTTAAAAATGTAAATGAAAAACTGGAAGCTTTTTTGCAAGAAAATGAGATTCCAAAGGATAAATTATTGGGAATTGGAATTTCTTTTCCGGGAATTGTGAATCTGGAAAAAAAGGAAATCACAAATTCCCATGCGCTAGATATCAAAGAATTGGCTTTCTCAAAGGTGGAAAACTTTTTTTCATATCCTTGCGTGTTTTTAAATGATGCAAATGCAGGCGCGTATGCAGAGGGAATGCAGGCAGGGGAGGACAGTCATTTCTTTTATCTGTCACTCAGCAATACAGTAGGTGGTGCGATCTATGATCATGGAAAACTACTATATGGAAATGAATTTCGCTGCGGTGAGGTTGGACATATGACAATTGTACCGGACGGACTACCTTGTTACTGTGGGAAAAAGGGATGTCTGGATTCCTACTGTACAGCAAAACGATTGGCAGATCTGGCAGAGGGACAGTTGGAAGACTTTTTTACAGAACTTCAAAATGGCAGAAAAGAATTTGTCGATGAGTGGAATCAATACACGAATTATTTGGCAGTTGCGATCAATAATATTCATATGGTATTGGATTGTGACATTATGCTGGGTGGTTATGTTGGCAGCTATGCAAAGGCACATCTTTCAGAGATCAGAAGAAAGGTGATGGATCGAGATACGTTTTTGGAGGATGGCCAATTTGTCAAGGCATGTAGCTACAAGGTGGATGCAGCAGCACTAGGTGCAGCTCTGTATGTCGTAGAACAATTTGTAGAACAGGTATAAAAAAGTAAATAGCGTATCTAAGAAGGATAGAACTATGAAGTGGGTTCTATCCTTCTTTTTTGTGCAAAGAAAACAAAAATCAAATAAAAAAATGATAAGAGTTTACGAAAATGAAGAAAGCTGGCAATTTGTTGTTGACAAAAGGTGGGAAAGAAACTATTATGAAGATACATAATAAAACTATTTAATAAAGTATTTAATAAAAGAAAAACAGGAGGAAAAACAAATGGAAGGCAAGATGAAAGTAGCAGTGATGAATGGAATTGGCAAGATCGGATTTGAGGAGAGAGAGATCCCAAAGCCGAAGGCAGATGAGGTACTGGTAAAGTTGGAGTATGTTGGAATCTGCGGATCTGATCTGCACTACTATGAGACCGGTGCAATTGGAGATTATGTGGTAAAGCCACCGTTTGTACTTGGCCATGAGCCAGGTGGTAGAGTTGTTGAGGTAGGAGAAAAGGTAAAGCATTTAAAGATTGGAGATCGAGTTGCATTAGAGCCAGGAAAAACTTGCGGACACTGCGAATTTTGCAAGCAGGGCAAATACAATCTTTGCCCAGATGTCGTATTTTTTGCAACCCCTCCAGTAGATGGTGTTTTTCAAGAGTATGTTGCACATGAGGCAGATCTTTGCTTTAAGCTGCCAGATAATGTAAGTACATTGGAGGGTGCTTTGATCGAGCCTTTGGCAGTTGGTTTCCATGCAGAAATTCAGGGAGATGCACATCTTGGACAGAAGGCAGTTGTCATGGGTGCAGGCTGCATCGGATTGGTGTCTATGATGGCATTAAAGGCGCGCGGTGTATCAAAGGTTTATGTCGTTGATATTATGGAAAAGCGTCTGGATAAGGCATTAGAGCTTGGAGCAGACGGTGTAATCAATGGCGCAAAGGAAGATGTTTTACAGAAAGTGAAGGAACTAACCGATGGAAAGGGAGCCGATCTGGTAGTAGAGACAGCAGGAACAGAAATCACAACCAGACAGGCAATTCATATGGCAAAGAAGGGCTCTAATATTGTATTGGTTGGTTACAGCAAAACAGGTGAGATGACACTTCCGATGAGTCTCGTTCTGGATAAGGAGCTGACTTTTAAGACAGTCTTCCGCTACCGTCATATTTATCCATTGGCAATTGACGCGGTTGCTTCTGGAAAGGTAAATTTAAAGGGAATTGTCACCGATATTTTCCCACTTGATGAGGCACAAAAGGCAATGGATTATAGCGTAAATAATAAGGCAGATATTGTAAAAGCTGTCATCAAGATCTCAAAGGATGAATAATTGGTAAATTGTCAAATCGAATAGTGCGTGAATGATAGGGAGTTTGAGCGAAAATGTAAAAATGTGAAAAGGAGGGTGTCATGGAGAAAAAAGACACAAACATAAAAGTGCCGCTAATCAGTAAAATAGCGTATGGCATGGGTGATGTGGGTTGCAATTTCAGCTGGATGTTTGTAGGAAATTTTTTGATGATTTTTTATACCGATGTATTTGGAATTAGTATGAGCGCAGTTGCAGCTTTGATGCTTTTTTCAAGATTTTGGGATGCAATCAATGATCCTGTGATTGGTGCATTGAGTGATAAAACACACAGCAGATGGGGACGATATCGTCCATGGCTTTTGATTGCGGCACCGCTAACAGCAATTGTCTTGATGCTCTCCTTTTGGGCACATCCGGATTGGCCATCCGGAATAAAAATTGTCTATATGACAGTTACCTATTGCATTTTGGTTTTGGGCTATACCTGTGTAAATATTCCGTATGGAACCTTGTGTGGTGCAATGACACAGAACATAGAGGAGCGTGCCAAGATTAACACATTCCGTTCTGTAAGTGCAATGATTGCAATTGGAATTATCAATATTGTAACAGTTCCGCTGATCTCCCTGCTGGGAAAAGGAAGCGACAAACGAGGATATTTTCTTGTAGCAGTTGTCTATGGATGTATTTTTGCAGCCTGTCATATCTTTTGCTTTGCAAAGACAAAGGAAGCAGTTGAAATTCCGGAAAAAAAGAAAACATCCCTCAAAACTCAGCTGTCAGCAGTTTCTCAAAATAAGCCGTATCTGATTGCAGTAGCAGGACAATTTTTGTTTGGTTTGACATTATATGGAAGAAATGCAGATGCATTGTATTATTTTACTTACGTGGAGGGTAATAAAGCATTATTCAGTACCTACTCACTGTGTATCATTATCCCTTCAATTATTGGTGCAGCTTGCTTTCAACCACTGTTTCGATTTACAAATAACAAAGGTCGTGCCGCATCCATATTTGCGTTTCTAACTGGAATTAGCATGTTTATCATGCACTTTTTCAGTGCAAAGGATACGCCGGTAGCTTTTTATCTGTTCTCTTGTCTGTCACAGTTTTTCTTTTCTGGGTTCAACACAGCAATTTATGCTATTATTCCAGACTGTGTAGAGTATGGAGAATGGAAGACAGGTCTTCGCAATGATGGATTTCAATATGCATTTATCTCGTTAGGAAATAAACTGGGCATGGCAATTGGAACTAGTGTATTAGCAGCTGTGTTAGGTGCTTGTGGATATATGGCAAATGGACAGCAGAATGCTACAGTTTTATCAGTAATGGAACACTGTTTTACTACAATTCCGGGAATTCTATGGATCATAACTGGTGGTGTATTATTTTTTTATCGATTAAACAAGAAAGCATATAATAAAATCGTTGAAGAAATCAAAGAGAGAAAACAGGGAACTGTCAGTATCGCAAATGCTAAAAATTAAGGTTTTTTATATCTGTCTCCATGTGAGGCAGATATTTTTTGTAAAAGTGGTTGACATATGTATACTGCTATGCTATAGTGTGGTTAACAGATGTAAACCAAATTTGAGAAAGGGAGTGAAAACAAATGAAATCAAACCAAATTGTCCTGTCAGACGGTGAGTGGAAGCTTATGAAGCTTTTGTGGGAGAAGGCACCAAGGACACTCGGAGATTTTGTGGAGGCGATGCAGGATGATACGGCATGGAGTAAGGGAACGATCTTTACAATGCTTCGTCGTATGAGTACGAAGGGTGTTGTCAGAATGGATGACAGCGGAAAGTATCAGCAGTATTATCCAGTTTTGCAAAAAGAGGAAGCTGAGCAGGCTGAGACGAGAAGTTTTCTAGAGCGTGTATACGATGGCAGTGTCGGTATGATGCTATCGGCAATGGCACACGACAGAAAGCTCTCTAAATCTGAGATTGATGAGCTTTATGAGATCATTCGGGAGGTCAGAGAGGAGGAAAAATGAGAGATTGGATCATTGGTTCTTGTATCTTAATTCTCGCAGTATTTGTGATTCGAAAGCTCTTTGGCACAAGGATCAGCAGTCGGTTTCGATATGCATTGTGGGCAATTGTGTTAGTTCGCCTTCTTTGTCCGGTGGCTTTTTGGAATAGCACACAGCTGGCAAGTCAGGTAACAGGTATCGTGCGAGCACAATTTTCGGATGCGAGTGGACGGACAAATGCGTCACAAATAGACCAAGTGAGCATCGACCAAACAGGCAAAAAAAATAGTAGTACAGACATCAATACAACGGCAGACGTGAATAAGAAACTTTTAGGTACCGAACAGACAGAGAGACAGGCATCACAAAATCAGCTAGAAAACGCGCAAGCGGTACTTGGAAAAACAACTCCGAACCAAATAGGTCAATCGAATCCATTGGCAGAGGATCACCAAAATCAAGAAGAGAAACGGACACAGAACTTGATACTCCATTCGCTTCAATCAATCGCAATTCAGTTCCAAAATTTATTTCCCACCATATGGCTTTGCGGCAGCAGCCTTGCAATCCTTTGGTTGATCGGCGTGAATTTTCGATTCCACCATATGTTAAGCCAAAAGCGAAAAAGCAAAGGTCATTTTGAAAAGCTTCCTGTTTATCAAGTAGCAGGATTGTCGTCACCATGTTTATTCGGGGTAGTTCACCCGGCAATCTATCTGTGTGAGGAGGCAGCTCTTGATCCAGAATCACTTTCCATGATCTTACAGCACGAAACTTGTCATTATCGACATAAAGATCATATTTGGTCAGTATTAAGGAGCCTCTGCCTTGCAATTTGGTGGTGGAATCCACTGGTGTGGGCGGCAGCAGTTGTATCTAAGAGAGATTGTGAGATGGCATGTGATGAGGGGACACTGTCGAGAGTTGGATGGGATCGGAAATTTTTATATGCAAAGATACTGGTAGATGCCGTATCAGACAAAAGAAAATTTGGTATGACGGTGGCATCCACAATGGTATCAGGAAAGTCTGATACAGAAAGGAGACTGCGTATGATGTTAAACAAAAAGAAAACAAGAATGGCAAGCATGGTGCTTGCAGCAGGAATTATGGTAAGTGCATCGGCTCTATGTTTTGGTGGAGAAAGCATGGCTCTAGCAAAAACACAAGGGCAGAGTACAGAACAGGCAACCCTTTCTGTTCTTGCAGCAACCGACGTGTATACGCAACAACCAACAACAGACGGCGTGGATGAATTTTGTGAGCTGTCTGGTCTGATCGACTGGGAATACATTGCTCAGATTACACCAGATTGGATGCAGGAAAGTGGTGTAAAGTTATTTTGCGATTCTTTAAATGAGCGTTTCTATGTAACTTGGCAGGATCAGATGATCGTAATTCCACAATTGACAATCGGGCGATTCATCCAAACCTCAAATGTGGAAGTACTAAGCACGGCTTTGGTAGATTTGGATGAGGATGGAGTGTATGAATTGTATTTGACCGCAAGGACACGAATTGGTAATACGAGTGAGTATAGAAATCTACTCGGAGTAGTAAAACTTTCTGATTTCTCATTTGATTGGCTAACAGATGAGAGTCAAGCGTTGACCGAGTCAGCAAATCCACTGATGTTACGAGTAAATGAGGACAATGAACTGGTTTGGTGCGAAGCAACTTATGAGGAAATTTCAGAAACGCCGCAAAATTCATCGAGTAAGGAACCGTCAGCATTTTCCTTAACACCAATCAACAAAAATGTAGAAGAATTGATCACAGTATCTGATTATACTGCGTTATCTTCAGGATCAGCACAAGCTTCCAGTGAGTCTGAATTTGACACCTTAGGTTGGTTAATTCCAGTAGGAGGACCACGCTTTAGCTGGACACTTAGTGATTTGGAAAATTGGTATGGTGATAAACTTGAGATTTTGTCTCAAAATAATGGTGTAACGACTGTACTGATTTCAGACGTGTCCATCTGGGGATGCCCAGCAATCACGGTTGTAACAGTAGATGACCAAGCTGGTATCATTGATATTTCCTATGAGTTTGCCTACGAAGATCGAGATACAGTCCTGCAAAAGATGAATAGTATCAGCCCATCAGGCCAAATTTTGGGTGGAAGCAATAATCAGACAGAAGGACTTTCCTACAAATGGGAAGGAAAGCAGATCGTAAACTTTACAGCAGAACATCAAAAGCGCTATCTTGAGATCTGCAAAGAACAAGGCACCCCATTAGAGTCAGAGGAACAACGCTATGCCCATCAAGTGACAGCCGATATGGTGATCACAAGTGAGGTGTGCGGACTTTCCTTCGAGATAGAGCCAGAGATGGCAATTTTATATCGAGAACTTCTCGAACAGGCAAGCACCAATGCCGAACAGATCCAAAAAGAATTTGAAACACAGTACAGCGAAGCAACATCAGATTGGCTTCTTTACTGGGATGCAGGTTTTGTGACAACGAGTGATTACCAGTCACTCACACTAGAAACAAAAATGACGAGTCGATGCATGCTTTGGCACAGTCTTTAATCGAAAAAGGACAGGCTTATCCACTTGGTGGTTTTGCCGATCCAAGCTTGCAGCAAGGTTGGTCACTTCTTACAAGGGAGTTAAAACAAAGTGACAGTGATCTTTTGCTCACTCTTTATTCGGATGGAAATAATGGTGCAGGCTTTGTCATTCGAAAGGATGGAAGCGGCTATATTCAAATGGGCGTAGAAGAAAATGGTGCCGCAAAGTTTGGCTTTTTTGCATTCACATCATGCGATGAAGGAATGAAACTGTACGATGCTGTATGGGAAGCTATTAATAAGAGCGATACTGTGATCGCTAAATAACCATAAAATACAATGGCTTCTGAAACTATTTGGCTTATGTGTTCGTAACTTTGATTGGAATCCATCAAATTTGCGAATCTGTTCACAAACTCTTCACAAAAATATGGCAAATTTTCACTTGCAATTTTTAGCTTGAAGTGTTATATTACATATCGAACAAAGGAAATGACCAGACAGGTCAGTTTCTTAACAAAACCTCTTGTCGAAGGCTGCTAAGGAATCAGATTTTTGGAGGAAAAGACAAAATGAATACTTTAAAAGCTGAAAAACGAAGCATGGACATCAAAGCAAAGAAGCTCAGAAGAGAGGGATACGTTGTAGGCAACGTGTTCGGAAGAGAAATTGAAGGTTCCATCCCGGTAAAGGTTCCGGCATTGGAGTTGGATAAGTTTCTGAAGAAATCACATAAAGGTAGCCAGATCATGCTGGATGTTGAGGGAACTCAATACGATGCATTGATTAAGGATATCGCTTTTAACCCGGTTGCAGGAAGAATCGATGAGATTGATTTCCAGGCACTGGTAAGCACAGAGAAGGTTCATTCTGTTGCAGAGGTTATCTTTGAGAACCACGATAAGATTGCAGAGGGTGTACTTCAGGAGAGCTTGGAGGAGATCGCATACAAGGCACTGCCGGCAGATCTGGTTGATGAAGTCAGAGTTGATGTTGGTAATATGAAGATCGGTGATGTAATCCGTGTAAAGGATCTGCCAATCTATGCAGATACGAAGATCACAATCACAACTGATCCAGAAGCAGTAGTTGCATCCCTGAATGCAGTACACAATGGTGCAGTACCGGAACCAGAGACAACTGATGAAGCTGCAGAGACAGAGAAGAAAGCAGAATGATAAAATATCATAGTTGCATCGCAATAGAGCAATTCGTAGATATCAAAAGGTAACGAAAAGGAGCAATCGTGAAAACGGTTGCTCCTTTTTTGTGTGCATGATTGTTTTGAAATTCGTTAAAGCCTTTTATCTTGAACAAAATAAATTACGAAATTTTCTTTTCTGTAATCAACGCCGGCTGTTTAATTGCAAATCCAGCCACGATCTGTCGGATCACGGTATGAAGATAAGGAAGATACTCTTTAACAGTTACTGGCTTTCCATACAGAATACAGTTGTAGCAGGTGGAGCCGACAAGTTCAATGATTGTAAACAGCATCAGCTCCGGTTCTTGACAGACATAAGAATGTTTTTGCATCTGCTCGAAAATATAATCATAGAACTGCTTTGATTCATCTGGAAGTGTACTCTCAAAAGCAGTCTTAAAGATTCCCCATGACAAATTTTTAGAAATAAAGGTCAAGAGCCCGCGATCATCATTTAATCGCCCAATGATATAGTCGGCGACTGCAATGATCTGATCCTCAAAGCTTGAAAACGTCTGGTCAACCAGTGCCTCATGTGCATCGGCAAATAGCTGTGCAGCCTTGTGAGCAATCAGCTTATCCCTTAAATCATATTTATCTTTAAAATAAAGATAGAAAGTTCCCTTTGCAAGTCCGGCATCTGAAACGATATCGGAGATCGTCGTCTTGGCAAAGCCTTTGTCGCGGAACAGGTCAAAGGCTGTCTGCAACAAAGCATTTTTCTTTTGCTTCTTATTAATATCTACTTTTCCCATCCGAAAGCCCCTCCGTTTTAATTTTGGTACTAATATTTATGAATGAATAACTACTAATATCTACGAATTGCTTGGTTGCTTTGCAACTTAAATAAGCATTCAAGATTTTCGTTTTCATTATTACACATAAATGACCGAAAGTCAATTATTTAAAAATGACTAAAATTCATTTTATTACCATTCCTTTTTCGGATATTTTGAATATTGACCAAAAGTCAGTTTTTGCATATAATGCGTAGTGTGAAAAAAAGATTAGGAGATGGTTGCTATGGTTAAAGTAGGAAAATGGATTGCAAAACACAAATATCTGATCATGTTGATCAGTATTTTGCTGATCATCCCTTCCGTAATCGGCATGGCAAAGACAAGAGTCAATTATGATATCTTGAGTTACCTGCCGGATACACTTGAGACAATCAAGGGCCAGGACATTATGGTCGATGAATACGGAATGGGTGCGTTTTCCATGGTTGTCGTGGAAAACATGGAACTAAAAGATGTGCAAAAGCTAGAGGATGCATACAGTGAGATTGATCATGTAAAAGATGTTCTCTGGTATGATGATGTCGCTGA
>CAUCWU010000026.1 GCA_958446555.1 uncultured Lachnospiraceae bacterium
AGGAGCAGCACATCACAATCACTGCAGGTTCCAACATGTCTGATTCTGATATCGAGAAGGCTGTTAAGGAAGCAGCTGAGTTCGAGGCACAGGATAAGGCTCGTAAGGAAGGCGTAGATGCTCGTAACGAGGCAGATTCCTTCGTATTCCAGACTGAGAATGCAATGAAGGAGGTTGGCGATAAGTTAGATCCGACCTTAAAGGGACAGGTAGAGACTGACCTGCAGGCATTAAAGGATCTGATTGCATCCACCGATATCAACAACGTAACTCCGGATCAGACCGAGCAGTTAAAGGCAAAGACTGAGACCTTAAAGAACAGTGCACAGCAGCTGTTTGCAAAGATGTATGAGCAGGCACAGGCAGCACAGGGCGGCGCACAGGCAGGTCCTGATATGAACGCAGGTGCAGGTTCCTCCTCTTCTGATGATGTTGTAGATGGAGATTACAAAGAGGTATAATTAAACAATATTGTTCCGGGGCTCGCCGACGAAATCATCTTAACCGAGGGGATCTTCGATAACCTAGGCAGCCTGGGAAAAAGATAAAGAAGGTGGCATCACTCTTGGAGAATTCTCCAGGAGTTTTGCCATGTTAAGAGTATGAGTATTGGTAGCCCTTTTGGCCTAAGCGGCTTTGAGCGGTTGCCCAGATGGGAGTATTTATGGCAGAGAAGAGAGATTACTACGAAGTCCTTGGTGTAGCGAAGGACGCTGATGATGCCGCCATAAAAAAGGCATACAGAGAAATTGCCAAGAAGTATCATCCGGATATTAACCCGAGCGCAGAAGCTGCAGATATTTTTAAAGAGGCCTCAGAGGCTTACAGTGTATTGAGTGATAAGGAAAAGCGTGCACAGTATGACCAGTTTGGCCATGCAGCATTTGATGGCAGTGGCGGAGGCTACGGCGGTGGTTTTAGCGGATTCAGCGGCGATATGGGAGATATCTTTGGAGATATTTTCGGAGATTTGTTTGGCGGCGGAAGAAGCAGAAGAAATGATGGACCGATGAAGGGGGCTAACCTTCGTACATCTGTCCGCATCACCTTTGATGAGTCCGTAAAGGGCTGTGAGAAGGAGCTGAAGCTAAACTTAAAGGACCCGTGCCCGACCTGCCATGGTTCTGGTGCAAAGGCTGGAACCTCTCCAATCACCTGTCCGAAGTGTCAGGGACGTGGACAGGTTACGATCACCCAGCAGTCTATGTTTGGTATGGTTCGTAATGTTCAGGTCTGCCCAGACTGTCACGGAAGTGGAAAGATTATTAAGGATAAGTGTCCAGACTGTCGCGGTACTGGTTATCTGACCAAGTTAAAGACAATTCAGGTCAGCATTCCAGCTGGTATTGATAATGGTCAGAGTATTCGTATCCGTGGAAAGGGCGAGCCGGGTGTCAATGGCGGCGAGTGGGGCGATCTGCTTGTTGAGGTTGCTGTATCCCAGCATCCGATCTTTAGACGTCAGGACTACGATATCTTCTCAACTGTTCCGGTATCCTTCGTACAGGCTGCACTGGGTGCAACACTTCGAATTGATACAATCGATGGACAGGTAGAGTATGAGCTTAAGCCAGGTACTCAGACCGATACACAGGTACGCTTAAGAGGAAAGGGTGTTCCAAGCCTTCGCAATAAGAATGTGCGCGGTGATCACTATGTTACCTTCGTTGTACAGGTTCCGACCAGCATGACAAAGGAGCAAAAGGAAGCACTTCAGGCATTCGACGAGGCAATGAACGGAAAACCGACTGCCAATACAACAGCCAAGAAAAAGCATCCGATCAAAGATTTCTTTGAGAAGGAAAAAGACAAAGATAAATAATAAATGCAGAAGGAGCTGCTGCAAAATGGGTGTAAGCCCATGGAGCAGTGGCTCTTTTTATATAAGGAGGCAGGGGGATGCAAAGCGCAGTTCAAATTCGAAAGGCAACGAGTGACGATCTTGATCAGATGATGGTAATCTATGCGAAGGCAAAGGAATTTATGGACAGCACTGGAAATACGACCCAGTGGAAAAAGGGCTATCCGACCCGTGAGATGATCGCAGCCAATATTGCAGAAAAAGAGATGTATGTCTGTGTGGACGAAAATGACGTTTCTCATGCTGCCTTTTTGTTTCACATTGGTGAAGATTCGACTTACCGCGTAATTGAGGATGGAAGTTGGAAAAATGACAACCTGTATGGAACGATTCACCGTGTTGCCAGTGACGGAACGATGAAGGGCGTATTTGCAGCGATGGTTTCTTTTTGTGAAAAGTTATGTCCAGAGCTTCGAGCTGACACGCATAAAGATAATGCGGTGATGCAACATTTGCTTGAGAAGAATGGGTTTGAAAAATGCGGTATCATCTATGTACACGATGGAACGCAGAGATTGGCTTACCAAAGAGTTGCAAAGTAACAGCAGATTTGTAGGAAACAGTTGGGACAGCTTTTGATAGAATAGAAGCATCTGAAAAGGAAAAGGGAGAAAAATGGCGAAGATACTACTAGTGGAAGATGATAAGCAGATTGCATCGTATTTGGGAGAGCTTCTTTGCGATGAAGGCTTTGCTGTTACACAGGCAGGTTCGAAAGCAGAGGCAAAAGAAAAGCTTTTAGAAAACCAGTTTGATTTGGTGCTTTTGGATGTAAGCCTTCCAGACGGAAATGGCTTTTCTATCTGTGCTGAAATTAAAAGAGAATACGATACGGCTGTGATTTTTCTAACAGCATCTGGCGATGAATATAGTGTTGTCGCAGGACTTGATATGGGGGCAGACGATTATATTGCAAAGCCATTTCGCCCGCGCGAGTTGATTTCAAGAATCCGCAGTGTTCTTCGCCGCTGCAAAAAAGAGCAAAGGGCGATCAGCTGTGGCGACTTGAAGGTGAATGTCACATCAGCGACGGTGACAAAAGGCGAAAAAGAGCTGTTCTTATCGGCACTAGAGTATCGCTTGCTCCTTCTTTTACTGCAAAATCAGGGACAGATTTTGACAAGAAATCGGCTTCTTGAGGAAATTTGGGATGCATCCGGCGAGTATGTCAATGACAATACCCTGTCTGTCTATATGAAGCGGCTTCGCGAGAAAATTGAGGACAATCCGCAAAATCCAAGACTGCTTCACACAATCCGCGGCATCGGATACCGAATGGAGGACAGGGGGTAAGAACGTATGAAACCAGAATATAAAAAATTGTTACTTGCAGACAGTGGTTTGGCAGTGATCGCACTGATCCTATTCTTTGTGCGTGGCTGGCAGATGGCTGTCTGCATTTTGTTTCCAGCGGCTGTGCTGTCGTTTGTGTTTGTAGCAGAAATGAAAAGGCGTGAGAGGCAGGCAGCAGATCTTTCTGACGAGATTGATAGAATCTTGTACGGTGAAGAGAGCTGGCAGATGGATTTGTACACAGAGGGAGAGCTTGCCATTTTGCAGGACAAGGTGAGAAAGCTTGTTATTCGTATGCGAGAGCAGGCAGATCAGCTCCAAAAAGAAAAGAATTTTCAGGCACAGATGATGACCGATATTTCCCATCAATTAAAAACACCACTGACGGCAATGCGCTTACTGATCAGCAGCATTCGAAAGCTAGAAGGAAACGATGAGGATACAGTGATTCAGAGACGAAAGCGACTGATTGAGCTGACTCAGCTAGTGGATCGCGTGGATGCGCTGGTTGTTGTGCTTCTTAAGATGGCAAAGCTCGATTCAGAGACAGTTATCCTACAAAAAGAACCAGTCAATATCAAAAATTTGATTTTACATAGTGCCAAGCCGCTTGCAATATCAATGGATTTGCATGGGGTGATGCTTTGTCTAAACGGAAACGATGCTGACAGCTTTATCGGTGATGCCAGCTGGAGTGCAGAGGCAATCACCAATATTCTAAAAAATGGTATTGAGCATATGGAAGATGGTGGTAAGCTTACAGTTAGCTGGAGAGAGACGGCAATTTATAGTGAGATTGTCATCGAAGATGAGGGAAGTGGCATAGACGAGGCAGATCTGCCACATATTTTTGAGCGGTTTTATCGGGGAAGTGCGGCAAGACATAGTGGCTTTGGCATTGGCATGTCAATGGCACAGAGCATTATCAGAAAGCAAAACGGAACAATCAAGGCAAAAAATAGAGCAGAGGGCGGAGCAGAGTTTATCATTCATATGATACCAGAGTCAAAAGCTTAAAAGCCGATCGGGCTTGCACGATGAGATTTTGAATGTTGGTATCTTTTTTAAGTGACAAAATTGTCACGAAGGAGTAAGGGAATTGTCACTGAAAGCCAGTACAATAAGGCTATCAATACAAGATGGAGGAATCAGAATGGAAATTTTGCGGGCATCACATTTATGTAAAACCTATGGAACAGGAGAAAATCAGGTAAAGGCGCTTGATGATGTATCGTTTTCAATTGAGAAAGGCGAATTTGTCGCAATCATTGGAACATCCGGATCAGGAAAATCGACACTGATGCATATTTTGGGCGGTGTAGATCGCCCAGACAGTGGAAGTGTATATATGGACGGACAAGACATCTACAAACAAAACGACGAGCAGTTAGCGATTTTTAGACGAAGACAGGTCGGGCTGATTTATCAGTTTTACAATTTGATTCCAGTACTTGATATCGTCGAGAATATGACGCTTCCGGCACTTTTGGATGGGCGAAAGGTGGAAAAGAATCGAATCAATCAGATGTTAAATGAGCTTGGCCTAAAAGGGCGCGCCCATCATCTGCCCAATCAACTCTCCGGTGGTCAGCAGCAGCGCGTATCGATCGGTCGAGCGTTAATCAATTCGCCAGCTGTAATTTTAGCCGATGAGCCGACGGGAAATCTTGACTCAAAAAACAGTCAAGAGATCATGAGACTGCTTCGTCTTTCCAATGAAACCTACCATCAGACGGTAATCATTATCACACATGATGAGGAAATTGCACTACAAGCAAAGCATTTGATTCGCATTGAGGATGGACGAATTTACACAGACGAGGTGATTGGCCGATGAAGATTCTATTTTTATATACAAGAAGGATGCTGTCGGCAAATAAGGCAAGAACCGCAGTGACACTTGCTGGAATTATCTTGTCATTTGCACTACTTACGGCTGTGTTAACAGGGACATCAAGCCTTTTACATTTCATGACAGAATTTACAAAACTACATGATGGCGATTATTATGGTGTGATCTATAATTGCGATGAGCCAGACGAAAAACGATTAGTCGAATCAAGTGAGGTAACACAAAGTATCCGCATGGGAATTGTTGGCACTGCAAAGAAAGGCTTTGGAGAGGAGGCTTCTCTATTTGAGAAAGCTTATGTCACGATTGGAAGTGTCGATGCATCTTATTATGATACAATGGGTGTAAAAATATTAGAGGGACGTTTCCCAGAAAATGACAGCGAGATTATAGTTCCACAGATGATGGTAGCAGGCAGGGAAGAGTTGAAGGTCGGCAATACGATTACTTGGCAGATTGGGCAGCGAATTGGATCAGATGGGCGCGCAATCGATCATCAGACTGCCAGACGTGCCGACCAAAATACAGAGAATGGCTGCGAAGAAGAGTCAATTTTGGTCGAGCAGACAAAGACCTATACAATCGTCGGAATCAGCACCAATCCTGGTTATGTAAAGCCAGACGATCCAAGTTTTCTAGTACTGACAACAGGGGAAAAGACGGCACGTTCAGATCTCTACTTTAAGATGAAAAAAATTGATACTGTTAGCACATTCGCAACAGAAAATTTTGGTGATCATGAATGGGCAGTAAATGAATCACTGCTTCGCTATCTTGGGCGTTCCAGTGCAGATATGCGTTATGCATTATTTGGCATGTGTGCAGTACTTGCAGTGGTGATTGCGATTGCCAGTGTTGGTCTCATTTACAATTCATTTTCCATTTCGCTTACCGAGCGCACGCGCCAGTTTGGACTGTTAAAGTCCATTGGAGCGACACGTTTTCAGATTATTATGAGCGTACTGTTAGAGGCAGGATTTTTGGCGTTGACAGCGATCCCAGCAGGAATTTTGATCGGTTGTGGTGGTGTTCAATTGGTCCTTTCTGTTCTAAAGAGTAGTTTTGATGGCATGATTCGATCAGCAGATGAAGTGTATGCACAAAGTATTTCGATCACGTTTTACACACAGATTGGGTATTTGTTTGTCGCTGTCATTGTGGGATTGATTACGATTTTACTCTCTGCGATGATTCCGGCAATTCGCGCAGGAAGAATCACACCGATAGAGGCAATTCGACAGACCAATGATATTAAAATTGCAAATGTTAAAGATTCGCAGAGCAAAAATGGACTTTTGGGAAAGCTGTTTGGTGTCGGCGGTATGATTGCCCATCGAAATGCAAAAAGAAATCGAAAGCCATATCGGGCAATTTGTTTTTCACTTGCAACTTGTCTATTTTTGTTTCTTGGCGGAAGTGGTTTTATCTATTATATGCGCTTGAGCGTAAAAGGATTAAATGTCCCATATTATTACGATTACACAGTCGTATTTGGCAATCAATATGATGAGGCGATTGACGAGCAGTATCGAACTCAGGAATTTCACGAAAAATTAGTAGATCAGTTGAATGCATCCTCTAGTATTGATCAGGCAACTTATATTCGAAAAACGAATTTAAAGGTGACTGCCCCGGAAAGCGAGTTGACCAAGGTTGGAAAACTAGAGCTTGGTCAGTATATTGTAAATGGACAGCTATACTATCAGGCCGATATCTATTTTGTAGAAGAAAAGCAATACGAGCAGTACTTAAAACAGATTGGATTAGAGCCTTCTGAATATTTGAGAGCAGACAATCCAAAGGCTTTGATTTTAAATGCGACAAAGGGTGCAATTGATTTTGAAAATGGACGAAGAAAGTTTTATGAGGGAACTGTATTCAAGGATGCAAGTGAACTGACGAATATTTCGATCACTGGACAAAAAAGAATTGGCAATGCATGGCATGCCTATCAAGATCCAGATGATCCGAACACGATGATCTACATAGAAGGAGATGGAAAAAACGCCAAGACAGAAGATGACTTGACGAAAATTAAAGTTCCATTAGAAGAATCAATAGAGGCGCTTCCATTTGAGATTGGAGAGACAATCGATGCAGACAAGTATCCTTACTGGGCATGGGCTGGCAACTGGGCATTTGTGCTTCCACTTAGCGCATATCCAGAAGAGGCTATGATGGATTTGAACACACAGGACTGCATTTACATAACAGCAATTGACTTGACGCGCACACTCGAACTTATCACACAGCTTCAAAAAGATACGCAAGGGGCATTTCAGATCGGAACGAAGCTTCAAAACAATATATATGAGGACAGTATCATGCGAATTTTAAATGTCTGCTTGCAATGCTTTTTACTCTTGATTACGTTAATTTCGCTGGCAAATATTGCCAATACGATCACAACCTCAGTGCGGCTTCGCACAAGAGAGTATGCGATGATTCGCTCGGTAGGCTGCTCAAAACGGACATTTCTTTGCATGATCGCTGCTGAAAATCTAAGCTATACGCTTCGGGGATTTGTGATCGGTGCATGTATGGGTTGTGTGGCAAATTATGCTTGCTATCACTATTTACAGAGTGCGATCTATACAAATCAAGTGATTCCGATTCATCTGTATGGAATTGGTGCGGTGGCATTTGCATTTGTGCTTGGTTTTTCCGTTGTCTATACTTGGAAGAAGGTGCAAAGAGGACAGATTAGTGAGGAATTGAGGAAGGAGGCGTTTTAACCCCTTATTTTTTCAATTGACCTTGCCGTTTAGATGCGCTATACTGGAAAAGAATTAGTTGGAAGCCCTTTTCCTTCCAACATCATAATAAGTAAGTGAGGGAGAAAATGAGAGTTTTTGATTTTAGCAACAAGACAGAAGAAAAAATCAATCCAGAGTGCACCTATACAACATTTCGCTCAAATGAGGAAGTGTCTACGCCGGAGCATCCGATTCTGATTTTAGATAATAAGGAAAAAGAGCATGACCATCATTCTAGCGGCTTTTTTACGAATCCGACCAAGAGAACTGCATTTGAATTTAAGAGTGAGGAGTCAAATGAGTCCTACACAGCTGATATTTTAAAGGTAGATTCCCGTTTTGTCAGCTTAGTAAGATGGCTTGGCGATAACCATATCAATGTGCGCCTGTCTGGAAAGAATACTGACGAGGGCTATGCTGTTTATAAGATTCGTGAGATCGCATTTGGCGGTGGAACAAAGCTTTCTGCAGAGGATGGTTTTTTGCAGTTTATGATTGATAGATTGCTTGCAAGTGATGCACCGACAGAGGAAAAAGAGGATGAGGACAAGGAAGAAGTTGGCGATGATATGAAGATCACAAGCCTTCAGAGCATCACCGACTTTTTGACCTGCGCAGGAAAGACACTTCCGGACAACATTCGTCTGTGGGCAAGAAGAAATCTGGCAGTCGCTCGTTCTCACGAGGTTTCCCCAGAAGAGAAGCGTCATGCTCAGCGTGCACTTTCCATCATGATGAATATTCAGTGGAAGAGCAATTATTTTGAGGCAATTGATCCAGCGTATGCGCGTCAGGTACTTGACGAGGAGCTGTACGGAATGGAGCGCGTAAAGCAAAGAATCATCGAGACAATCATCCAGATCAACCGTACCCATACACTTCCGGCATATGGTCTTCTTTTGGTCGGCCCGGCAGGAACTGGTAAGTCTCAGATTGCCTATGCAGTTGCAAGAATTCTGAAGCTGCCGTGGACAACACTCGATATGAGTTCCATCAACGATCCAGAGCAGTTAACTGGAAGCTCTCGTATCTATGCAAATGCAAAGCCAGGTATCATTATGGAGGCATTCTCAGCAGCAAGAGAATCCAATCTTGTCTTTATCATCAACGAGCTTGACAAGGCAGCTTCCAGCAAGGGAAGTGGTAATCCAGCCGATGTACTGCTGACACTTCTTGATAATCTTGGTTTCACCGACAACTATATGGAGTGTATGGTTCCAACTGGTGGTGTTTACCCGATTGCAACCGCCAACAACAAGGATCAGATCAGCGCACCACTGATGTCTCGTTTTGCAGTAATCGATATTCCTGATTACACAAAAGAAGAGAAAAAGATTATTTTTACTCGCTTTGCTCTGCCAAAGGTACTGCGCCGTATGGGTCTTCGCGAGGGCGAGTGTATTGTCACACCAGAGGCTGTTGAGGCAGTTGTGGAGCTTTACGCACATACAACCGGTATCCGTGATTTAGAGCAGGCAGCTGAGCACATCGCAGCGAATGCACTGTATCGCATTGAGGTTAATAAGGTGCAGAATGTAACCTATGATGAAGAGATGGTGAAGGAATTGTTTGCGTAATTAAATTATTTTTAAAAGTGCTAAGCTTTTAGCAGCTAAGCAATTCGTATGCAACAGTATAGATTAATATCATGCATAATCCCCTTCCTTTCGGGAAAAGTAGTAGTAAAACCGAAAAGTGAAGGAGACATTATGCAGACAGGAAAAGCAAGTATTCGATTTGAGAGGCCGCCCCGCATTCTGCAGGCGGCCTCTGTTGTTGGGCCAAAGGAGGCAGAGGGACCGTTTGGCTCCCTATTTGATGAAGTTGATTCAGATGGGAAATGTGGAAAGGACAACTGGGAGCAGGCAGAGAGTGAGCTGCAAAAACGAGCTGCAACAAAAGCACTCGAAAAAGCGCATTTATCGCCAAAGCAGATTCGATATGTATTTGCAGGTGATTTGCTGGGACAATGTATCGCGAGTAGCTTTGGGATCAGTGAACTCAATTGCCCAACGATCGGTATGTACGGCGCATGTTCGACAATGGGATTGACACTTGCGACAGGTGCGATGTTTGTCAATGCAGGCTATGCAGACCATGTTCTCTGCGTGACAAGTAGTCATTATGCCTCTGCTGAGAGACAGTTTCGCTTCCCGTCAGATTATGGAAATCAAAGGCCACTAAGTGCCGAGTGGACGGTGACAGGTGCAGGAGCTGTTGTGCTTGAAAGTGAAAGTGCACAGATGCAAACCCAGCTTGATTTACCGCTTGCAGAGATTACCGGTGTGACAACTGGAAAGATTGTCGATTACGGAATTACCGATTCGATGAATATGGGCGCGGCAATGGCACCGGCAGCCTGCGACACGATTGCCGAACATTTTGAGGATTTTAAGACAAAGCTAGACGATTATGATCAGATTATCACAGGCGATTTGGGACAAATTGGAAGTAAGCTGTTAGTTGATTTACTTTTAGAAAAGAAGATTGATATTTCAGATCGTCATATGGACTGCGGATTAGAAATTTTTAAGAGAAAAGAGCAGGATGTCCATGCTGGTGGAAGCGGCTGTGGCTGCAGTGCGGTCACATTGGCAGCCTATATTTTGCCCAAACTTCAAAAGAAAATCTGGAAGCGCGTGTTGTTTGTCCCGACAGGGGCACTTTTGTCAAAGATTTCTTTTAACGAGGGCGCAAGCATTCCGGGCATTGCCCATGCAGTAGTCATTGAGTCGATAGAGGGAGGAAGATCATGCAGGATTATCTGATTGCATTTGCAGTAGGAGGAATCATCTGTGCGCTCTCACAGCTTTTGATGGATAAAACCAAACTGATGCCGGGGAGAATTATGGTGATTTTGGTTGTGACTGGTGTATTCTTGGGGGCGTTTGGCATCTACGAGCCATTTAAAGAGTGGGCAGGTGCAGGCGCAAGTGTGCCGCTTTTGGGATTTGGAAATACGCTGTGGAAGGGGGTAAAAGAGGCAGTAGACGAGGAAGGTCTTCTTGGCATCTTTAAAGGCGGACTGACAGCCAGCTCAGCAGGAATCTGCGCAGCGATGGTGTTTGGATATCTCGCATCGCTTCTTAGTCAGCCGAAACTAAAGAAATAATTTGATGAAAAAACAATCATTTACAGTGTCCTTCGCGTGCGTTATACTATTAGATATTAAGACAGACAAAAGCACGCAAGGAGGACCGTAAATGACAAAATATATGATGGCACTTGATCAGGGTACAACCAGCTCACGGTGTATCCTGTTTGACCACAGCGGAAACATTTGTAGTGTTGCTCAGAAGGAATTTGAGCAGCACAGGTGAGCGTAATGTCGGAGGCAATGAATAAGATTGCTGCACTTCCAGAGCAGATTCATGCAATCGGCATCACAAACCAGAGAGAGACAACGATCATCTGGGACAAAAAGACAGGAAAACCAATCTATCCGGCAATTGTATGGCAGTGTCGAAGGACAAGTGAGCGAATCGACCGACTTCGCGCAGACGGAATGGAAGAAGTTGTGCGTGAGAAGACAGGTCTTGTGCCAGACGCCTACTTTTCTGCAACCAAAATTGAATGGATTTTGGATCATGTACCGGGCGCAAGAAAGAGGGCAGAGTCAGGAGAGCTTCTATTTGGAACGGTGGATTGTTGGCTTGTCTGGAAGCTGACAGGTGGAGCTGTCCATGCAACCGACTACACAAATGCATCTCGAACGATGTTATTTAACATTCATACATTGGAGTGGGATACTGAGCTTCTTTCCTATTTTCATATTCCACAGGCAATGCTTCCAAAGGTGCTTCCAAGCAGCTGCATTTACGGAAAGACCGATCCAGAGATCACAGGTGGTGCAATTCCGATTGCAGGAATAGCAGGAGACCAGCAGGCAGCTCTGTTTGGACAATGCTGCTTTGAGCCGGGCGATGTGAAAAATACATATGGAACAGGATGCTTTCTTTTGATGAATACTGGCGCTGAACCAGTCAGATCCGAGCATGGTCTTGTTACAACAATTGCAGCAGGTTCACCGGGAGAGGTGCAATATGCACTTGAGGGAAGCGTATTTGTCGCAGGAGCAACGATTCAATGGCTTCGCGATGAGCTTTGGATGATTCGAAGTGCGTCTGAGACGGAAGGCTTATGTCAGTCAGTTGAGGATACGGCAGGTGCGTATCTGGTGCCGGCCTTTACAGGGCTCGGTGCTCCATATTGGAATCAGTATGCGAGAGGTACCTTTGTCGGACTGACAAGAGGAGTGAGTCGTGCTCATTTTGTGAGGGCAGCAGTGGAGTCACTTGCCTATCAGGTTCATGATGTGCTAGAGGCAATGGAGCAGGATAGTGGCTATGAAATTGAGACACTAAAGGCAGATGGCGGTGCGAGTGCGAATAACTTCCTCTTACAGTTTCAGGCAGATATATTAGATGCAGAGGTGGATCGACCAGGTTGCATCGAGACAACTGCTCTTGGTGCAGCATATCTTGCAGGTCTTGCGACAGGCTACTGGAAAGATAAGGAAGAAATCCGTGCAAATTGGCAGCTTCAGCGAGCCTTTACACCGGCAATCGGTGAGACGCAGAGAAAGCAAAAGCTAAAGGGCTGGAAAAAGGCAGTCAGATGTGCGCTTTTCTGGGCCAAAGATACAGAGGAATAAAGGTCGATCCGATACGCCCGATTCTTTTGATTTGAGAAAATCAGAGGGATCGGGTATAAAAAAATCATGTACTTAAACGATTAACCAAGCATAAAAAAACTGAATTTAATAGATTTGAGTAAAATGATAAGACTGTCTAAAAAAGAGATACCATTTATACAATATAAACAAAAAGAATGTGAAAACCAAAAAAATATTGAAAAATATTTAGAAAATACTTGACAGGAAGGCTGATATAAGGTAATATCAAAAACATAGAACAACGAGCTAATTTGAAAAAAGAATAAAAAACCAGATACAGCAAAAAAATGGAGGTGAATTTGGTTATTGCTGATATGGTTAAACGATTAACTAAAAGGAGAAAGCATGACATTAAAAGATATAGCAGGGATGGCAGGTGTGTCCGTTGCTACTGTATCTCATGTATTAAATCACAGAGACAATAAGGTGAGTCCTGAGGTCGCAGCTAGGGTACGAAGCATTATAAAAGAGGTGAATTATCAACCAAATACCGTTGCCAAGGCACTTAGAAGCAGCAGATCAAGTATCATTGGTGTGATGACAGAAGATCTTTCTGTGTGGCAGACCGGAAGCATTGTGCAAGGCGTTACCCATTATGCACAACAGAATGGATACAGTGTAATCTTATCAGATCTTGGGTTAAAAGATAAGATTAAGACGGATTACGACAGTATTTATAAGTACAGAGGCCTGATCAGCAAGGAAATACAGAGGCTACAATCGGTTCGTGTGGACGGTATGATTTTTATCGGAATGCATGATCGAGATGTGAAGGGACTGATCGAGACAGATATGCCACTTGTCTACGCATATTGTACGACAGAGACTGCGGATGATGTGCAGGTGGGATATGATAACAAGGAGATTTCAAAGAAAATTACGCAGATGCTTTTGAGTCGTTTTGGTCAAAATATTGGCATTATCGGAGGACCAATCCAATCGGCACCGGCAGGTCAGCGTATGGCAGGTGTTGAGGAAGCATATGCATAGGCTGGCATTTCATTGAATTTGAAATTGCGACAAAATGGAAACTGGGAATTTGACAGTGGTGTACAAGCTTGCAAAGCAATTTTAGAGTCTAGCTATCAAGTGAAAGCAATCTATGCAATGAATGATTTGATGGCATTAGGAGCAATCCATCAGGTGAAAGAGAGTGGATTTCGCGTACCAGAGGATATCGGCGTAATTGGATTTGATGATTCAGAATATGGTTGGTTTTCCAATCCGTCACTGACAACTGTTCATGTACCGCTTGATGAGATTGGAAGAGAGTCAGCCGCATCGCTTATCACAAAAATAGAGCATGGTGTATTGGAAAAAAAGAGAATTCTTTTGGAATGTACATTAGTGGAGAGAGAGTCTTACAGGCGCAAGCAATGAGACTTCATATAAAAAGAAAAAAGGAGACACGG
>CAUCWU010000027.1 GCA_958446555.1 uncultured Lachnospiraceae bacterium
AAGAGACAGGAATTTGGCCTGAATACGGCACAAGAGTAGAAAGGGGGCAAAAAGCATGGCAAAAAATAATATGCCATTCAAACGAAAAATGAGTCTGACACTCAGGGATATGAAGAGAAGCATCCCACTTTACATAATGATTGCGCCCTTCATGATTTTATTTATTGTATTTGTAGTATACCCTGTGTTGATGGCAATCTGGTATAGCTTTACCGATTACAATGTATTGGAGAAAGCCAATTTTATTGGTTTTGACAATTATAAAAAGTTATTCTTGGATGATGAAACCTTCATCACTGCGATCAAAAATACATTTATTATTGCAGTGATTGTTGGTCCGGGCGGATATGTATTGTCATTTCTTTTAGCATGGATGATCAATGAGCTGCCACATAAGCTTGGTGTTATTTTAACGGTTATTTTTTACGCACCGTCTATGGCAGGTACAGCAGTTGTAGCAGTATTCCGTCAAATTTTTTCAGATGACTCATCCGGTTATCTGAACGCAATTCTTCGAAATCTTGGAATTACAAAAGATGCAATCCTTTGGCTGTCCGATGCCGATTATGTTATGGTAGTTGTTATTTTAGCATCTCTGTGGACGAGCCTTGGTGTTGGTTTCCTCTCGTTTGTTGCAGGTATCAAGGGTGTTGATGAGGCACAATATGAGGCTGGCGCAATTGATGGAATCAAAAACCGTTGGCAGGAGCTTTGGTACATTACACTGCCAAATATGAAGCCTCAGCTTCTCTTTGGTGCGGTTATGACGATTACAAGCTCTTTGTCAGTTGGCGCATATGGCGATATGATTGTCGGCTTCCCAAGTCCGAACTATGCGACGCATACGATTGTCAATCATTTAAATGACTACGGTGCAATTCGTATGGAGATGGGCTATGCATCGGCAATTGCAGTGATTCTGTTTTTGATTATGATTATTTGTAATATGCTGATTCAAAAAATTCTACGAAAAGTAGGAACATAACCGGAAGGAAAGGAGGGTAAAAATGAATGCGTTAAAAATAAGATTACAGATGTTTTACTATCGGCACAAAAAAGTCACAGATTTCAAACCACATGTAAAGAAATCAAAGCGTAGCTTTTGGGGCAATGTGATTTTGGGCTTGTTTCTGATTGCGCTTGCCTGCCTGTTTTTCTTTCCGGTACTCTATATGATCAGCCAGTCATTAAAGCCGATGAATGAGATGTTCATCTTTCCACCTAAAATTTGGGTGAAAAATCCGACACTGGATAATTATAGAGATTTCTTTAATGTTCTTGCCAATACAGTAGTTCCGTTTGCAAGATACATGTACAATACCGTTCTGGTGGTTGCAATTGGATCGATTGGTCATATCGTGTTGGCTTCTCTTTGTGCCTATCCGCTTGCAAAGTATAAATTCCCAGGCTCGAAGTTTATCAATCAACTGATTGTATATTCACTTATGTTCAATGCAACTGTTACAATGATTCCAAACTTCCTTACGATTGCAAATCTTGGATTTTTGGATACACAGGCAGCGATCATTATTCCTGGTTTTGCATCTACTCTTGGCTTGTATTTGATGAAAAACTTTATGGAGCAGATTCCTGACAGTCTTCTTGAGGCAGCTCAGATTGATGGCGCTGGATATGTGAGAATCCATTTTAAGATTGTTATGCCGATTGTAAAGCCGGCATTGGTGACTGCATTTATCATGGTATTTCAGTCATTCTGGACCAATACAGGAGACAAATTTATCTATACAGAGGCCAAGAAAGGATTTGCCTATATGGTATCTCAGCTTGCAAATGGTAAGGTAAATGGTATGGGTGCGTCCTATGCAGGAATTTCTGCGGCAGCAGCCGTGATCATGTTTGCAGTTCCGCTAATTGTATTCCTGATTATGCAGAACAATGTTGTATCCACGATGGCAACATCAGGTATGAAAGAATAAGAGGTGTCATATGCAGAAATCGAAAAAAATTTATTGCAGATATTTGCTTGTGCTTTCACTGCTTGTCAGTCTGATCACCGGTATCTGTACCAGTGCATTTGCCGATTCCTATACGTATGATATCCGAGGAAATCAAGTCCCGGCTCCAGATGCGTATGAGTTGGAACGCACAGTTTATGCATCTGAGCTTGGTCTTGAATCCATGTCAACTGTATCTGCTGTTTATTATCGCAATGGAAAGGTGTATGTGACATTAAAGGGAACCATTGTCATTGCTGATGAAAACTTTGAGAATGCAGTTTACATTACGGAGTATACGAGAGAGGACGGAACGAAAAGCACAATCAATGCCCCGACCGGCATCTGGGTAACAGAGGATGGACACATCTATATCTGTGAGATGGATCAGGGCGAGATTATTGAGTTTGATGAAAACTACAAATTTGTTCGAGCAATTGGCGATCCGAACTGTATTGGATTGACAGTTGCCTATAAGCCAAAGCGCATTGCAGTTGACAGTGTAGGCCGTATGTATGTGCTGGTAAACAACTGTTATGAGGGCTTTGCTGAGTTGGATCCGGAAGGAAACTTTAACCGTTATGTGGGTGCAACTCCAGTTACTGTTTCACTGATTGATCGTTTTTGGCGTTCTATTCAGACAGAGGCTCAGCAGGCACGAAGCAGTCTGTGGCTTCCGACAACCTACAGTGATCTGGCAATTGATGCTGAGGGCTTTCTCTACGCAAGTATTGCAGATTCCACTTCAAAGGATCCAATTCGAAAGCTCAATGCATCTGGAGACGATGTGATGCCAGAGAGCGAATTTACAGAGCGTCCGATGGGTGATTTTGATGAAAGTGGAAAATCGCTCTCGAATTTGACCAATATAGCTGTGGCAGACGATGGTCGCTTCGCTGTACTGGATTCTGTCTATTCAAGAATTTTTGTTTACAGCAATGATGGAAACTTAATGTATGAGTTTGGCGGATCTGGAAACGCAGAGGGCAGGTTAAACAGCCCTGTCGGCATTTGCTTTATGGGCGAAAAAGTGCTTGCTGTTGATTTGGCTTATCAATCCATCGAGGTGTTTGCACCAACTGAATATGGTCATTTGATCAACCAGGGTCTTGAGGCACAGTCACGCTATGACTATGAGGAGGCATCTACCTATTGGCAAAAGGTTCTTGATATCAACAGTAATTTCTACTATGCGAATCTTGGACTCGGAAAATATCAGCTGCGCGCCGGTGACTATGAGGATGCGATGGATAACTTCTATAAGGGCGGTGATCGCTCCTATTATTCAAGCGCATTCGCAAAAGTGTCAAAAGAGTGGATGAGCAGTCATTTTTCACAGATCATACTGGTATTGGTGCTTGTGATTGTACTATTGGCTGTACTTGGTCTCTATAAAAAATATGGACCAAAAGAGCATAAAAATACAAAGGTAAGACGCTTCTTTGACAAATTAAAATTTACTTGCCTGACATGGCCAGGTTATGTGATGACCAATCCATTCAAGGCATTTGACGATGTGAAGTATTATGATGGAAGACCAATTCCAGATCTTCATATTAAAAAAGAGAGCAAAAAGCATGAGTATGGCGGCTCTTTGGCATTTGCAATTGTTGTGATTATCCTATTTGGATGGATTAGTTTAATCAAATTCCGCTATACCGGATTTTTGTTGGCATTTGAGGATATCGACAATATGAATGCACCTCTTGTCGTTGGAAGTGCATTGCTGCCGTATGTGATTTTTATTTTTGCAAACTGGGGTGTCGGTGTGCTGCTTTCTGGTAAGGGAAAAGTGGTTCATATTACAAAAGTGGTTGGATATGCATTGTATCCGGCTTGCTGGCTGAATCTCGTTGGAACACTTCTCTCTAATTTGGTAACGCAGAATGAGGCTGCTCTTGTCAATGCACTGTTTGTATTGGGAATGCTGTTATTCTTCTTTTATATGTTTATTGGAACGATTATGGTAAACCAATACAGCTTTACGAAAAATGTCGCAACTTTATTACTTTCAGTTGTTGCAATGTTGTTGATTATGTTTGTAATCTTACTGTTTGCAACACTGTTTTCACAGTTTGTCAATGATGTGTTAGAGATTGTCACAGAAATCAACCTATTATGGTAGAAAGGAGGCGTAACGATATGAGACGACAAAAGGAACAGAAAATTCACTCAAAAAAGAGAATCTGGGTTGTGCCTGTTTTACTCAGTGCAGCGCTTCTAGAAACCATAGCAGTGTATGCAGATGAGGAGCAGACAAAAGCGGCAGAGAGTGAAGCTTCAACTGATTTACAGCCGGGTGATAAAGGGTATTGGGTATCTCAGGAAACAGACAAAATTACAGGAACCGATTTTGTCACCATTGCCGAGTCTGACAATATGGAGTTGTTAATTAAGCCAAAAAGTGGAACAATTCGCTGGATGGACAAAAAAACAGGAGCCTATAAGGATACGAATTTGAGTGCAGATGAAAATCTGGCAAAGATTACAGACGCAGAGAAATCGGATTTAACAGTCAGCTATTTTAATGGAAAGTATAGCGAACTGTATTCGACTTACAGCACCTACAATTCATTTACAATGTGTGCGGATTTGGGGCAGCTTTCCTATCAATATATCGATGGCGGCGTAAGAATTTTGTATACACTCGGCGATAATGCAATGACTTATAAAAATTTCCCGCAGGATATCAGTGACGAGCGTATGAATGAGTTTGTGCTGCAATATCTGAGTCAGGCTGAGATTGAGAATTTAAAAAAGACCTATTATTCACAGCTGTCAACTGGAGATTGGCATCGCCTTTCTAATAAGGATAAGACACTTGGAAAGCTTCAAGTAAAAGAGCTGTATGCAATGTTTTATGAGACTGGCGCTTACACAGAGGAGGAGCTTTTCAAGGATTTGGAAGCCTATGAGGTGGATGAATCAGAGTATCCAAGCAATCTGACGATTGTGGTTCCGGTCGAATACTATCTGGACGGTGATGAACTGGTTGTCAATGTGGATACAAGCGCGATTGAGACCGATGAGGAAAGCCCAATTATGTCCCTTGGCTTGCTACCGTATTTTTTAACGTCAGCGACGGATGTAGAATATGACGATGGCTATATGTTTATTCCAGACGGAAGTGGCGCGCTGATCAATCTTGATAGCACAAAAGTGAAGGAGTATCATTACTCTGCAAGTTGGTACGGCGGTGATCGGTTGATCAATTCAACAACCTATAACAGTGTCAATCCGCAGATGATGATGCCAGTGTTTGGTATGAAGACATCTGACAGCACAGTTCTTGCAATTATCGAGAATGGTGCGGAGGCAGCGACTCTGGATGCTTATATTGCGAATACGGATAATTCTGAACCGTTTTGTAAAATGAAGCTGACTTTCGGCATTCAGCCGCAGCAAAAGGTAGCTTCTGATTCAAATAGTTCCTATTCCGTGTCAAAAGCATCTACGGATGTATATGACGAAAACATTACGCTTCGCTACTATTGGTTGGGCGAGGATGCCGACTATGTAGATATGGCAAAATGCTACAATACTTATCTGGTTGAGCAGGGCGAGCTGACGGCAGAGGAGCCAGAAGAAAATACACCGTTTTTTACAGAGGTGCTAGGTACAACCGATAAGACCCAATATTTCCTCGGGATTCCTTATCAGGGAAAGCAGACGCTTACATCATTTTCGGAGGCAAAACAGCTGCTTGACGATTTGAATACAGCAGGAATAGAAAATATAAAGCTGATTTACAGTGGTATGACAGGTGGCGGTATGAATCAGAGAGCGCTGACAGGAGGTGTTTCCATTGCATCTGGTCTTGGCAGCAACTCAGATTTTAAGAAGCTCACCACATATGCAGAGTCGATTGGCGCAGAAATCTATCCAAATCTGTTACTGCAGTCAGCTTATACAAAAAAGGGATTAAGTGGTGATCGTGTTTCCTGGAATATTGTCAATAATCGTGCTCAGCTTTACACATTTGATCCGGTTACATTGAAGGTGGACGAAGAGGCAGATTATAAGCTGTATATGATCAATCCGAACTATTTAGACAGCTACCTGCAGAAAATTAAGGAAAGCTTTACCAAGAAGCTTGGAATTAACACGTTGGCAAGTTCAGATCTGTTAAACTTTATATCAACCAACTATAAAGGAACCCAGGTTTCAATGTCAACAGGTGAAGAGATTTGCATGGATGCGGCAAAATCTATGTCAGAGAATATGAAACTGATGCTGTCGAATCCAATATCAGATGCCTATGCATATAGCAGCAGTCTGACAGATATTCCGACACAGGACAGCGGTATGAGAATTTTGGATGCATCGATTCCGTTTATGCAGCTTGTATTGGATGGCTATAAGATCTACTCTGGCGAATCACTTAATTTAGAGACAACCGATATTCGCAGACAGATGATTCAGGCGATCGAATCAAGAAGTGCATTGAAATTTACCTTCACTTACCGTGACAGCTCACTGTTAAATAAGACAGAGCAGCAGGATCTGTTTGCAGTCGATTACAGTTATTGGAAGGATTTGATTCCGAAAATTTATGCAGAGTATGAGCGCTTCTATGAACAGGTAAAGGACGCTTCTATTGTAGCCCATGAACTGTTTGAAAAAGATGATAATTTGCGAATTATCACTTATTCAAATGGTGTAAAAGTTTATATCAATTACGGTGATGAACCGGCAGTGATTGACGGTGTCAGCGTGGAAGCACTGGATTATCAGATTAAAAAATAAGGAGGGGTGATGATGAGTAAAGATAGTAAGGCAAAGAAAACAAAAAAGCATTATAAAAGTCTTGAAAAGAAGACCGCTCTATGGGGTTTGATCTTTTTGCTTCCGTGGCTAATCGGTTTGATTTTCTTCTTTTTAAGACCATTGTTTTTAACTTTCTACTATGCGTTTAATAGCATGGAGATGGAAAGCGGTGTGTTTAAGGGAACCTTCAATGGAATTGAAAACTTTAAATATGCGCTGGGTGTGGACGCAGATTTTACAAAGGATCTGGCATCTGCATTCACAAGTATGCTGACAAATGTGCCGATTCAGATTTTTGTTTCGCTTTTCATTGCGATTTTGCTAAATGGGCAGTTTAAGGGCAGGGGATTCTTTCGCGCAATCTTCTTTATTCCGATTATTTTAGCAACAGGTATTACGACAATTGAACTCTCTGAGGTTTCCCTTACGGCACAGACCTCAGAGTCGGTTGTCAATCTGGACTGGCTGACTGACCTTGTTGTAAACAGTGGAATTCCGCAGCAGATTACAACACTTCTGACTTCGTACATTTCCAATATCTTCGATGTGGTTACGACATCAGGTGTTCAGATTTTGATCTTTTTGTCTGGTCTGCAGGCAATTTCTCCTACCCTATATGAGGTAGCACAGCTTGAAGGTTGCAGTGCATTTGAAACGTTCTGTAAGATTACACTGCCAATGATCTCTCCGATGATTTTGGTGTGTCTGGTATATAGTATTTCTGAAGCGTTTGCAAAAGCAGATGTTACCGATACTATTTACAATGTTACCTTCAAAGGTCAGTCCATGTATTATGGATATGGAGCAGCAATGAGTGTGATCTACTTTGTGGCAACTCTGGCAAGCATCGGCATCATATGCGGCATTGTGTCAAAGGGGGTATTCTATTATGACTAAGACAAAGAGAAAAGGCCTCAGCCACAGAGAACGAATGGCAATGGCACAGACGACTGCCGGTATCAGCTTCTGGGTCGATCTGAGAAAAGGAAGACTCAGCCGTTATACGATTCAAAAGAGAGTGAAGAAAGCAATCGCACTGCTTTTTCGCTATATTATATTGATTTCACTTGGCTTTGTCATTTTGACGCCACTTCTTAAGCTGGCAAAGGATGCGTTGACTGATCCAAGTGCACTTGCAAGTAAGAGCTCCGTATGGATTCCGCAAAAGGTATCAACGATCTTTTTTGAGATGAGTATGACAAAGGCTGTATTAAATTATTGGCCAAGTCTTTGCTATACACTTGCAACGACGACGGTTTTGACCTTTTTCCAGGTGCTTTCTACTGGATTGGCAGCCTATTCATTTGCACGACTCAATAAGGGTAAGATGAAGATTGTCAGCAAGATTTTATTTGCGATGGTAATCTTTACGATCGTTGTGCCGTCGGATTGTATTATGTTAGCGCAGTTTTCTACATTTAGAAGCTTTGATCTTTTTGGTATCATCCGAGCACTGACAGGTTCGGGAATTAACATGACCAAAAATATGGCTTCAATGCTTGTACTTGCTGCAACTGGAATGGGTGTAAAGAGTGGTCTTTATATTTATATTTTGCGTCAGGGCATCAGAGGACTTCCGTACTCAATTGAGGAAGCAGCATTTGTAGATGGTGCAGGATTCCTTCGCACCTTCTTCCAGATTGTGGTTCCGAGTGCATCAGGGTCCATTTTGACAGTTTCTGTACTTAGCTTTCTGTGGAACTATACAGATGTGTACTACAACAGTTTGCTGAATCAGAATACATTACAGTTGGCCTACAATTATCACCAGCTTCAGGGCAATATTCGCTGGCCAATCGGAAATGCAGCCAAAATGCATGCAGTGTGGCTAAATCTGATCAATGAAGAAAATCCATATGTACAAAATGCATCTATTTCTGCATGTGCACTGCTTGTCGTGCTTCCACTGTTAATTCTGTATTGCTTTGTACAGAAGCGGTTTGTTCAAGGTGCTGCACGAAGCGGTCTTGGCGGAGATTGAGTTTACAAAAAACAGTTTACAAGAATTCAAAAACCAGATATCATTTGGATAAGCGTATTTTAAAAGTAGGTTCTTGAAAAATGATATCGGTTTTGAAAGAAAGGTGAGGTAGTTTATATGAGATATTTAGACGAGCGTGTCTGGGTAATTATTAGAGAACTCAGACCGTTAATTGAACGATCCCATACGGACATTGTAAAGTGGCAGACAAAAAAGAAGCTTTTTATGAGACCAGAGGAAGCTGATTTAGATCCGATGCCGTGGGAGAGCTTTGACAGTAGCACAGACAGATGGTATGGAAAGGACACCTATTATTGGTTTCGTGCCCAATTTACAGTTCCGCAGTCGATGGATCAAAAATGCATTTTCCTAAAAATTCACACCCAGATTGAAGAGTGGGATGATGGACGCAATCCACAGTTTTTATTATTTGTAGATGGACAGGCAGTTCAGGGTCAGGATATGAATCACAGAGAAGTTCGCCTGACGGATTGTGCAGAGGCAGGACGCACTTATACACTGGATCTTCAGGCTTACACTGGTATCCTCCATAATGAATTTTCACTGAAGGTGACTGCTGCTGAGACCGATTTGGCATTAATGAAGCTGTATTATGATCTAAAGGCACCGGCCGATGCCTATCGCTATAATAGAATGCCGGAGGGACGCACAAGAAGTCTGTTGGTAGAGGCGTTAAATGGTGCAGTGAATCAGTTGGATCTTCGAACCCCACATTCAAAGGCATTTGACGAATCAGTTGCAACTGCTCAGTCCTATATTGATGCGCATTTGTATCAAAATCCAGAGCTTTGCGGACATGATGAGTTGATTGCTTCCTGCATTGGACATACCCATATTGATGTCGCTTGGTGGTGGACCGTGTCTCAGACAAGAGAAAAGACAGCTCGAAGCTTTTCAACTGTGTTAAAGCTGATGGACGAATATCCAGATTACAAATTTATGTCCAGTCAGCCGCAGCTATATGTCTTTTTGAAGGAGCGCTATCCGGAGGTTTATGCAAAGCTAAAGCAGCGTGTAAAGGAAGGCAGATGGATTCCAGAGGGTGGTATGTGGCTTGAGGCCGATTGTAATTTGACCTCCGGAGAGTCACTTGTTAGACAGTTCTTATATGGAAAGAAGTTCTTCAAGGATGAGTTTGGCATTGACAGTAAGATTTTATGGTTGCCGGATGTCTTTGGTTACAGTGGTGCACTTCCTCAGATTATGAAGGAGTGTGGAATTGACTATTTCATGACAACCAAGCTTGCATGGAATCAGATTGACAAGTTCCCACATGATACCTTTATGTGGAAGGGAATTGACGGCACTGGTATTTTGACTCACCTGATTACAACGCCAAGTGTTGGACAGGATGTCAAGAAGACTCATTTCACGACTTATAATGGTATGCTGGATGCAGATGCGGTTATTGGTGCATGGGATCGCTATCAGAATAAAGATCTAAACAATGAAGTGCTGATCTGCTATGGCTTTGGTGATGGTGGCGGTGGTCCGACGAGAGAAATGTTAGAGAGTTCATCTCGTCTTGACAAGGGAATCGCAGGTATTCCAAAGGTTGTTCAGGAAAGTCCAGTTGCTTATTTTGAGCGCCTTGACGAGCGAGTAAGCAAAAATAAGCGTTTGCCAGTATGGGAAGGTGAATTATACTTTGAGTATCACAGAGGAACGCTTACTTCTATGGGAAGAAACAAAAAAGGCAACCGAAAGAGTGAGCTTGCAATGATGGATTTGGAACTGCTGTCTGTGCTTGCAGAGGAAAAGGGAGTTTCCTATCCAAAGGAAAAACTTGAGCGCATGTGGAAGGTGATTTTGTTAAATCAATTCCATGATATTCTTCCGGGTTCTGCGATCCACGAAGTGTATGAGGTGACAAAGAAGGAATACGAGGAACTGCTTTGTGAGGCAGAAGTACTTGAAAAAGAGCGACTGAAGGCAATCGCAAATGAGGGAGACGGCATTACTGTAGTTAATACACTTGGTTTTGAGCGAGATGATCTGGTTCGCCTTCCGGATGGATGCAAGGCAGAGGCACTTGAAGATCAAAATGGCATGATTTACCCGATTCAGCATACAAAAAATGGTGCAGTTGCCGCACTGAAAAAACTTCCATCAAAGGGAAGTCGCGTCTATCAAAAGGTAAGCTTGAGTGAAGACGCGAAGACGTATAACTGGTACTCGATTGAGAATGAGGCTGAGAGAAAGACACTGGAGACACCATTCTATACAGTCGTATTTGATGAAAATGGTATGATTGCTCGTCTGTATGACAAGAAGAATGATCGCGAAGTGTTAAAGCCAGACCAAAAGGGTAACCGAATGGTAATGTATGAGGATAAACCAATGTGCTTTGACAATTGGGATATCGATATGTACTATACAGAAAAGGGATGGGAGGTATCCAATCTTTCTCGTTTTGAATGGACCGATCTGGGACCGCTTTGTGTATCAATTGAACTTGAGAGAACGATCAGCAACTCATTGATTCGCCAGACCATTACTTTCTATGCAGATAGTGCAGTCATTCGTTTCGACACTTATGTGGATTGGAAAGAGCATCAGCATCTGCTTAAGGTTCATTTCCCGGTTGATCTTCATACGGATGAGGCAACCTTTGATATTCAGTTTGGAAATCTGACAAGAAAAATTCATCAAAATACCAGCTGGGACGAGGCTCGCTTTGAGAGCTGCGGACAAAAGTGGATGGATATGTCAGAGGGACATTATGGTGTCAGTCTGTTGAACGACTGCAAGTATGGTCATTCTGCGATTGATGGTGTGATGACATTAACTCTCATTAAATCTGGAATTGAGCCGAATCCGACAGCCGATCAGGAAGAGCACACCTTTACCTATGCATTGTATCCGCATGCAGAGAACTGGCGTCAGGCAAAGACGGTACAGGAGGCAATGAAGCTCAACCAGCCGCTTCTTAGTGTGGAGGGTGGTTGTGTAGGCAATGAAAGCAGCTTTGTATCGGTGGATCATCAAAATGTCATTCTTGAGACCGTAAAGATGGCAGAGGATGGTGACGGTGTAATCATTCGTCTGTATGAGTCTGAAAATGCCAGAACAAAAGCACATATCAGCTTTGAAAAGGAAGTTGTATCGGTTGAGAGCTGTGATTGTATCGAAAATGCAAAAATGGCAGTTGACATAAAAGACAATGGATTTGATATTGAAATCAAACCATACGAAATTCAGACATACCGTGTACGTTTCTAAAAAATGAACCTGAAAAAAGAAAAAGGGAAAGGAAGAAAAAATGGCAAAGATTATAGGAAAAGAGCTGTCCAATATACCATGGCAGGAAAAACCAGAGAATTACCCGCGTCCAGTGTGGCGTTACAGTGAAAACCCAATTATTGATCGATACGCGATTCCGACCTCAAACAGCATTTTTAACAGCGCGGTTGTTCCGTTTGGAGATGGTTTTGCAGGTGTATTTCGCTGTGACAGCTTTGGCGTGAGCATGGATATTTACGCAGGCTTTAGTAAGGATGCAATTCACTGGGAGATTAATCACGAGCCAATCACCTTTGTTGGAGAGGATGAGGAGATTTTAAAGAGACAATATCGCTATGATCCGAGAGTTTGCTTTATCGAAGATCGCTATTATATTACCTGGTGCAACGGTTATCATGGGCCAACAATTGGAATTGCATATACATTTGATTTTAAGACATTTGTACAGTTAGAAAATGCATTTCTTCCATATAATCGAAATGGTGTGCTTTTCCCAAAAAAGATTGGTGGAAAGTATGCGATGCTGTCTCGCCCAAGTGACACTGGACATACAGCATTTGGTGATATTTTCTATAGCCAGAGTCCAGATTTGGAATACTGGGGTCATCACAGATTTGTGATGGGTACCTTTGGCGGTGATGCCTCTGCATGGCAGGCAACTAAGATTGGCCCAGGACCAGTTCCAATTGAAACAGACGAAGGATGGCTGCTAATTTATCATGGTGTATTGCAGACCTGTAATGGTTTTGTATACCGTATGGGCTGCGCATTGTTAGATCATGAACAGCCATGGAAGGTATTATATCGCAGCAAATATTATATTTTGGGGCCAGCAGTGGACTACGAGATGAATGGAGATGTTCCAAATGTCGTATTCCCATGTGCAACACTTACGGATTCTGCAACTGGAAGAATTGCAATCTACTATGGATGTGCAGACACAGTCACAGGACTGGCATTTACAACAGTTGATGAGTTGATGAAGTGGATGAAAGAAAATTCCCTATGAAACTAGGAACGAGAACTCGAAAAATGACCATGCTCGCATGATAAAGTTTTTTGGGGTATAGCCTATAAAAATATAAGGGGTCGGGTCTGGGGTTATCCCAGATCCGGCTCCTTTTCTAGCAGAAGAGATGGAACTTCCATCTCTTCTAGCTCAAGTAAAATAATTTCATTTGTTCCCTTCTTTAACAGTGGGCCAGGCAGATAAAGTGTTTTTTGCGGTCCGGCACTGTTATAATAGCGCCCTAACAGAAAGCCGTTTACGGCGATCATCCCTTTTTCGAATCCTTTTGGCCGTATAAATGTGTCACCTGGCTGATCAATTTCAACAAAGCCTCTAAGTAAAATAGGACCAAAGCCGAATTTACAGCCAAGCTGTGAGAAAGAATCTGCAAAAGTCTTGCTTTGCGGCTGGTTGTTCCCTAACTGTGTCCAATTTACAGATTGGAAATGATTGCAGAAAATCGGATGCATTGTCCAACCAAAATGATTCATTGGACCAATTCTCACACCGTGAAGAATCCCTTTTTCATCCAATAGCTTTGGACCATAATTGATTCGCCCCATATTGTCGACCAAAATAGACAAGGTACAGGACTGCCCGGCATCAAGTCCAATCAAAATT
>CAUCWU010000028.1 GCA_958446555.1 uncultured Lachnospiraceae bacterium
AGAGTTTTAATAGCAAGAGCATTATGTGCAACAGATAATATTTTGGTTTTAGATCCAAACCAAATTTACACCTTCTATCTTTACATTCCACTCAGTGAAGTGCTTGCCTGAGAGCCTAACCACGCAGACTTTCTAGTTTATCACTTGGCTTCGTCAAGCACTTCCACCTTTAGATTAACGAATATCGCACACCTGGAAAATATAAAATTTCAGATAGTAGGATTCCTCGGCTGCCCACAGAATCGGATGATCTGGTGCCTGGGTGCGATATTCTACCTGACGCAGACGCTTATGAACATTGGCTGCTGCCTGCGCAATTGTCTGAGTAAACAGCTCTGGTGTCATAAAATGAGAACAAGAGCAGGTACACAGATAGCCACCATCCTTTACCAGCTTCATGCCTCGAAGATTGATCTCACGATAGCCATTTACTGCATTCTTCACGGAATTTCTGGATTTTGTGAAGGCCGGTGGGTCTAGGATCACAACATCAAAGCGCTCTCCCTTTTGCTCAAGATCTGGAAGAAGCTCAAATACATCCTCACAGATAAACTTTGCACGGTCGGAAAAGCCGTTTAACGCTGCATTTTCTGTTGCCTGTGCCACTGCAAGCTCTGATGCATCGACACCGAGAACTTCTTTTGCACCGGCTGCAGCTGCATTTAATGCGAAGGAACCTGTATGGGTAAAGCAATCCAATACTCTTGCATCCTTACACAGCTTCCAGATCGACTTACGATTGTATTTCTGATCCAAGAAGAAGCCTGTCTTTTGTCCTTCCTCTACATCAACCATATAGTGAACGTCATTCTCAACGATCTCTACCTTCGTATCAAATGGCTCTCCGATAAAGCCCTTTGTCAGCGGCATACCTTCCTGAAGACGCACCTTTGCATCACTTCTCTCATAGACACCGCGAATCGGCATGCCAAGCTCTGCCAATTGCTCCTTTAACTCCTCGATGATGTCAAGCTTCATACGATCAATGCCAAGTGCAAGTGACTGTACAACCAACACATCTGAGAACTTGTCCACTACAATACCTGGCAAAAAATCTGCCTCACCGAAAATCAAACGACAAGATCCCATATCTACTGTATGACGTCGATATTCAATACATTCCTTCACTCTCTGGTGAATCCATGCGCGATCAATGACTGCATCCTTTTTTCTGCTTAACATGCGAACGGTCAGCTTTGACTTTGTGTTGATAAAGCCAACGCCGAGTCCATATCCGTCAAAATCCTCTACATGTACCAGATCGCCCTGCTCAAAATCACCTTCAATGGTATCAATCTCATTATCGTAAATCCAGGCACCGCCCGCCTTCAATGTTCGGCCAGTTCCCTTCTTAATTCGTACTACTGCACTCATGAAATTCTAATTCCTTTCCTATGTGTACGTTTTCTGTTTACTAATTCAATATAGTCTACCATAACCGCATTCAGATTGCAAGTAGACTTCTTCTCCCGGTACATGCGTAGTGATGGGCTGAGACGACTGTGCTTTACGAGGCGGCCGTCGTTGAAGCGCGCTTTACGAAATAAATTTTCGTAGTTATTGCGTAGTGGGCGCGCTGAACAGACACGCCGACAAAGCCAGCGTCGAAGCCCTCGTAACCTTCCGGGTTGCATTCCCACAACCTACCGGGTTACACCTTCTTCCAGGTAGCGCTTCACATAGAATCCCGTGTATGACTGCGGGCACTTTGCGACTTCCTCCGGTGTTCCCTGTGCCACGACAGTTCCGCCACCGTCTCCACCTTCCGGTCCCATATCGATGATATAGTCTGCTGTCTTAATGACATCGAGATTGTGTTCAATAACGATCACTGTGTTGCCGCCCTCGACCAACTTTTGCAGCATCTCGGTCAGCTTGTGGACATCTGCAAAATGAAGTCCTGTCGTTGGCTCGTCTAGGATATAGATTGTCTTTCCGGTACTCTTTCGGCTAAGCTCAGTTGCCAGCTTGATACGCTGTGCCTCACCACCGGACAGTGTTGTGGATGGCTGTCCCAAACGAATATAGGAAAGGCCAACCTGATATAATGTCTCGATCTTTCTGTAAATGGACGGCACATTCTCAAAGAAGCTAAGTGCCTCTTCCACTGTCATATTGAGCACATCATAAATGCTCTTTCCCTTATACTTGACCTCAAGTGTCTCTCTGTTGTAGCGCTTTCCCTTGCAGACCTCGCACGGCACATAGACATCTGGCAGAAAATGCATCTCAATTTTCACGATACCATCACCGGAGCAAGCCTCGCAGCGACCTCCCTTTACATTGAAACTAAAGCGTCCTTTGCTGTAGCCGCGCGTCTTTGCATCGACGGTCGACGCAAACAGATCACGAATCATATCAAATACACCAGTGTAGGTTGCCGGATTGGAGCGCGGTGTACGTCCAATTGGGCTTTGGTCAATATTGATGACCTTGTCAAACTGCTCTAGGCCCTTGATTTCCTTATAGGCACCTGGAATGGTTCGTGCACGATTCAACTTTTTGGCTAGGACCTGATACAAAATCGAATTTACAAGACTACTCTTTCCAGAACCGGACACACCAGTTACGCAAGTAAACACACCCTTTGGAAACTTTACTGTGATATTTTTTAAATTATTTTCCTTTGCACCCACTACGGTCAGCCAACCTTGCGGCTCTCGTCTTGTCTTTGGAACTGGGATGCTCAGCTCTCCACTTAAATATTTTCCAGTGATTGATGCCGGATTTTTCATTAGTTCCTCTGCTGTTCCTGCAGCGACCACCTGTCCGCCGTGCTCTCCTGCACCTGGTCCGATATCGACTACATAATCGGCAGCTCGCATCGTATCCTCATCATGCTCAACGACAATGACAGAATTGCCAAGATCTCTTAGATGCTTTAGTGTGCCCAGTAATTTATCATTGTCTCTTTGGTGCAAGCCGATGCTTGGCTCATCCAAGATATAGGCGACACCAACTAGTCCTGATCCAATTTGAGTTGCCAGACGAATACGCTGTGCCTCACCGCCGGAAAGTGTACCAGTTGCACGAGAAAGGCAAATATAGTCCAAACCGACATCAATCAAAAATTTTACTCTGGCGCGAATTTCTTTTAGAATCTGTTCGCCAATTAATAATTGCATTTCGGAGAGTTTCATATCTGATAAAAATGCATAGAGATCTTTGATGGAAAGATTGGTGATCTCATAGATATTTTTATCTGCCACTGTTACGGCAAGTGATTCTTTTTTCAGACGCATGCCCTTACAGGTTGAACACGGTGTGATGCGCATAAAGGTCTCATACTCAGCCTTTGTGGACTCTGAACCAGTCTCACGGTAGCGTCTCTCGACATTTTTGATCAAGCCCTCAAAGGCGATATCATAAACACCCTCTCCGCGCTGTCCTTTATAATGTACCTTCACACTCTTGTTTGTTCCGTAGATGATGATATCGTGAATCTCTTTTGAGTAAGATTCAAATGGAACGTCCAGAGAAAACTGAAATTCCTCTGCAAGTGCATTTAAAATGGCTCTGGTGAAACTGCTGTTATCAGTGCATGACTGCCAACCAGGCACAATAATGGCTCCCTGTGCGATGCTAAGTGACTTGTCTGGAATGATCAAATCTTCATCAAACTCCATCTTATAACCCAGTCCAAAACAAGTCGGGCAGGCTCCAAATGGATTATTAAAGGAAAAACTTCTCGGCTCAATCTCATCAATGCTGATTCCACAATCCGGACAGGAGAAATTCTGGCTAAAGCGAATCGGGTTTCCATCTACAACCTCAACAAAGGCAAGTCCCTCTGCCAACTTCAACACATTCTCCAGTGAATCAGCCAGACGCTTCTCAATTCCTTCCTTTATCACAAGTCGATCCACGACAATCTCAATATTGTGCTTGATATTCTTATCAAGCGTAATTTCCTCATCTAAATCATACTGGCTGCCGTCAATGCGCACACGCACATAGCCGCTCTTTCTCGCCTGCTCTAGCACCTTCTCATGGCGCCCCTTCTTTCCTCTGACAACTGGTGCCAATAAAATAATTTTGGTGCGCTCTGGAAGTGCCATCAGCTGATCCACCATCTGATCCACTGTCTGACGGCTGATTGTTCTACAGCAGACTGGACAATGTGGGATACCAATTCTCGCATATAACAGTCGAAAATAGTCATAAATTTCGGTCACGGTTCCCACTGTAGAACGCGGATTTCGGTTGGTTGATTTCTGGTCAATTGAGATTGCTGGTGGCAATCCTTCTATACTCTCAACATTTGGCTTTTCCATCTGGCCCAAAAACTGTCTGGCATAGGAAGATAGAGACTCCATATAGCGTCTCTGTCCCTCTGCATAAATCGTATCAAATGCAAGTGATGACTTTCCGGAACCGGATAAGCCAGTCAACACAACGAGTTCATCTCTCGGAATATCCAAATCAATATGTTTTAAATTATTCTCGGCTGCGCCGCGGATTCGAATAAACTTCTTATTTTCCATATTTTTATTGTACCTTTCTAAATTTATCCCATTTCATCAAGATGCTGCTTTAACACCTTCATCTGGTCGCGAAGCTCGGCTGCCGCCTCGAAGTTTAGCTCGGCTGCCGCTTTGTTCATCTGTTTTACTACCTTTGCAATTAGCTTTTCGAGTTCTTGCGTACTCATGGACTCTGGATCTTTTGCGAGCTTTTCATCGGCTTTTTCTGCTGCCTTTGAGATGGAGATCAAATCTCTTACTGCTTTTTTGATTGTGGTTGGCGTGATATTGTGTTCAATATTATACTGATTCTGAATCTCGCGTCTTCTCTTGGTCTCTTCGATTGCATTTCGCATTGAGTCGGTTATTGTGTCTGCATACATCACAACATGGCCTTCGCTATTTCTGGCTGCTCGTCCGATCGTCTGAATCAGCGATGTCTCTGATCGAAGGAAACCCTCTTTATCGGCATCTAGAATCGCCACTAGCGCAATCTCAGGGATGTCTAAACCCTCTCGAAGAAGATTGATTCCGACAAGCACATCAAACACATCCAGACGCATATCACGAATAATCTGTGCGCGTTCGAGTGTGTCAATATCGGAGTGCAGATAGCGGACCCGAATACCAGCATCTCTTAAATAGGTCGTTAAATCCTCTGCCATTTTTTTCGTCAGGGTTGTGACTAAAACTTTATTCTTTGAGCGGATTGTCTTTCGAATCTCTGCAATCAAATCATCAATCTGCCCCTCAACCGGACGCACATCAATCGGCGGATCTAACAGACCAGTTGGGCGGATAACCTGCTCAGCTCGAAGTAACTCATGTTCTTCTTCATACTCACCCGGTGTCGCTGAGACAAAGAGCATTTGGTCGATTTTACTCTCGAATTCCTCAAAATTGAGTGGGCGGTTGTCGAGTGCCGACGGAAGACGAAAACCATAGTCTACCAGTGTTGTCTTTCGAGAACGGTCTCCTGCAAACATACCGCGCACCTGTGGCAATGTAATATGAGACTCATCGACAATAATCAAAAAATCATCTGGAAAATAATCCATCAATGTAAACGGCGGTGCTCCTGCTGGAAGACCTGCCAAATGTCTGGAATAATTCTCGATTCCAGAGCAAAAACCGGTCTCTCTCATCATCTCAATATCATAATTGGTTCTCTCTGAGATTCGCTGCGCCTCAAGCAGACGGTCATTTCTCTTAAAGAAATCCACTCGCTCTGTCAGTTCTTCCTCAATATCCTTTGTCGCGCGAAGCATCTCCTTTGGATCAACGACATAGTGAGAGGCCGGAAAGATTGCAACATGCTTTAATCTGCTGGTCACTTTCGCTGTCAATGGATCAAATTCGCTGATCTGGTCAATCTCATCACCGAAAAATTCAACACGGATTGCTGTCTCGCCCTCGTTCGCCGGAAAAATCTCTATCACATCACCGTGAACACGAAACGTGCTTCGATGAAAGTCCATATCATTTCGCTCATACTGCATATCAATCAGCTTTCGAATCACCTCATCGCGATCCTTCACCATGCCTGGTCGAAGTGACAAAATCATATCCTTATAATCTACAGGACTTCCCAAACCGTATATACAAGAAACCGACGCGACAACGATCACATCTTTCCTCTCTGAGAGGGCTGCTGTAGCAGAAAGACGAAGCTTATCAATCTCCTCATTGATCGCAGAATCCTTCTCAATATAGGTATCTGACGATGGCACATAAGCCTCCGGCTGATAATAGTCATAGTATGAGACGAAATATTCAACTGCATTCTCTGGGAAAAACTCCTTCATCTCACCGTAAAGCTGTCCGGCAAGTGTCTTATTATGAGAAATGATCAGTGTCGGTCGATTCAATGCCTGAATGACATTTGCCATCGTAAATGTCTTTCCAGAACCAGTCACACCGAGAAGTGTCTCAAACTGATTGCCCTCCTTGAATCCCTTCACAAGTTCCTCTATTGCCTTTGGTTGGTCACCGGTTGGTGCATATTCCGATACTAATTTAAAATGATCCATATTCCCTCCTAGATAATTGCCTTCTATATCACTGTGCCTTGCAGCATTTCCCTATCGTTCTCTTTTCTGACAGTTCTTATACTGTTTATTCTACCATACCTCTTTTAAAAAGTATAGCAAAATTTGAACATTAGTTCGAAGATGTTTTTGTGCATTTTACCGAAAGTGTGTTCTGTACCATAAAATAAAAAACCGGCAAGGATCTGCTGATCTTTACCGGTCGTGTCAGTTTGGGAAAGAGATTACAATTTCTTCACCCAACACTTTTTACTGATCTGATTTCGTATCGGAGGTCTTGTCAGCTTTCTCGCCGCTCATCGTCTCTTCGATCTTTTCTGGCACCTGCAAAACACCAAATTTCCACAGCAGTGGATAAATATAAGAAACACCGCGAATGTCACCGAGTGCCTTTGGACGATTTGCCTCTTTCATGTGAAATGCACTTGAAAATGCTTGACTCAAACAGCCCCATGACAGGGATTTGCTGTTCTCTCGTCTATCAACCCACAGTTCTCTTGTCAGATTTCCATTTCTACCTTTCTTAATGGTATAGGAAAATGGAAGACCTGACATCGTAAAAAAGCGATATCCCTGATAGCAAATGGTTGTCTGCCAAAACCGAAGCTTTGCCAATTCCTCATCGCCATCCTCCACAGCCTGAAGTAAAGCTTCGTTACAAGGCTTTCGCAGAAATCCATTGCAGCCTCTGACAATGTCTTCATAAGTCTTCTCAAAATCCCCTGTGTACCAAGGATCTGCAATATCGCCGCTGTCGCCTGCAAAGCTTAGTAGCTTCTTAATTTTTTGATCTGGATCACCACCTGCAATGCGTTTCATATTCTCGATATTTCGATCATCCATTCCGATTAGATAGTCGTATTGGTCATAATCTTCTCGGCTCATCAAAACAGCACGCTTTCCCTCACAGGAAATCTTATATTTTGCCAGTTCCTTCTGTGCTGGCGGATAGACTGGATTTCCAATTCCATTCCAAATTTCCTCTGTGCTGGTTGCCGCCGACGCAATCAGAAACTCATTTTCCATACCGTATTTTTTTACGATATCTTTTAAAATAAACTCTGCCATCGGACTGCGACAGATATTGCCATGGCAGACAAACAGTACTTTTTTCATTCTTTTATCCCCAAATTCTATCCAATATTTTTTTGCTGCTTAAATCTCTCCCCGCAACCGCTCTTTGAGCAGTGTATTTCGATTGGTTACAGTTACATTTCTAACAGCATAGGCAAGCGCCTTTTTAGTTCCAATTAATACCAATATTTTCTTTGCTCTAGTGATTCCAGTGTAGAGAAGATTTCGCTGAAGCATGACAAAATGTGTCATCATAATTGGCATCACAACAATCGGATACTCTGACCCCTGCGCCTTATGAATTGTCGTCGCATAGGCATGTACCAACTCATCAAGCTCAGATACATCATATTCAACTGATCTTCCCTCAAACTCTACAAGTAGTGTTCGATCCTGCAAATCAACTGAACTGATCGTTCCAATGTCTCCATTAAATACTTCTTTATCATAGTTATTGCGAAGCTGCATGACCTTATCGCCTATGCGAAAAATCAATCCACTTCTTCGAAGACCATCGCCCTCTGGATTTAGCGCCTGCTGCAAAGCAAGATTCAAATTGGCAGCACCAACAACTCCGCGCTGCATCGGTGTCAATACTTGAATCTGAGTGGGCGGTGTATGATAATAACGGCTAAGCTTTGTTTTTACAAGCTCTGTAATCTGCTCCACAGCCTTTTCCGGTTCTTCCTGCTCCATAAAGAAAAAGTCAGTATGGGCTCCATTTGAGATATCAGGCAATTTTCCCTCATTAATTCGATGTGCATTCATGATGATTCGGCTTGTCTGTGCCTGACGGAAGATTCGTGTCAAACGAACGACTGGAACCACACCGGAGTCAATGATATCGCGAAGCACATTTCCTGCACCAACTGACGGAAGCTGATCGATATCACCGACCAAAATGAGCCGCATCCCCGATGGAATTGCTTTTAAAAGTGAATTCATCAGAACAATATCAATCATGGAACACTCATCTACGATCAATACATCACCGTCTAATGGATTATCTTCATTTCTTTGATAGCCTTCCGGTGGCTTATATTCAAGCAATCGGTGAATCGTCTTTGCCTCCATGCCAGTCGCCTCACTCATACGTTTTGCCGCACGCCCTGTCGGTGCTGCGAGCAAAATGCGAAGACCAAATGTGCGGTAAGCTGCTATAATGCCCTGTGCTGTTGTCGTCTTTCCAGTTCCAGGACCACCTGTCATAACCATCACCTTTGCGACTGCTGCTTTTCGAATCGCAGTTGCCTGCACTTCGTCATACTGCATTTGAATTTTTGCCTGAATTTTTTCCACATCAATTGAGAGTTCACTATTGCCAGTTTTCTCCCTTGCCGCGATCAGCTTTTTATAGAGTTGATCTGATGCTGGCGCATCCATCAGTCTTTTTAGTTTCGACGCAGTTCCACTCTCGGCATAATAAAAAGCCGGAAGATACAGAGCCTGAAAATCCTCAGAGGCATTGATTGACGTTTTAAGCGATGAAATTTCACTTACGGTTTCTTTCATCTTCTCATTGTTTGTTAGGATAGGCTGGCAGATCAGATCATTATCCTTTACCATCTGTTCAATTACAGATATAACCGTCTCTTTTTCTGCCTCTAAAAGCTCCATTGCCATGCTAACTAGCTGATCCTTCTTTGCAAAGACATGTCCTTCATCTGCCAGATTGCTGAGCGCATAGAGAATGCCACTTCGCACACGCATCGGTGCATTCTTCTCAAAGCCTAACTTCTGCGCAATGCCGTCAGCCGTCTTAAAGCCAATTCCCCAGATATCATCTGCCAGACAATACGGATTTTCCTTCATCTTTTTGATACTTTCATTTTCATACTGACGATAAATTTTGGCTGCAAAAGACGTGCTGACACTGTGATCCTGCAAAAACAGCATCACATTTTTGATCTCCTTTTGGCGCTCCCAACTCTCATGAATCTTATCAATTCGTTTTTGTCCGATTCCTTCCACCTCACGCAGACGACCAATATCATTTTCAATAATATCAATTGTCTCAGTTCCAAATTTGCGCACAATTCGCTCGGCAAACTTTGGTCCCACTCCTTTGATCAGACCGGATCCCAAATATTTCTCAATACCAAACACAGTCGCTGGCAGCGTCTCCTCCCACGACCAAGCCGAAAATTGTTTGCCGTATTTGCCATCAATCTTCCAATTTCCATCAATCAAAAGAACCGACCCGATATTAACGTCCAAAAGATTTCCGACAACCGTCACCAGATCTTTTTCATTCTTAACTGCACATTTTAAAACCGTGTATCCATTCTCCGGATTTTGATAGGTAATCCGCTCTACGACACAACGAAGTTTTATCCCATTATTTATGCTATTTGTTTTTTGAACATAACTACTCATATGATCCCCATTCGTTGATTTTTGAACTTGATTACCCATCTACCAATCCTATATTCCAAACTCATCCCACTAATCGTTACTTGACTTCTTTTCGATCGGTGATATGAATTGATTCTAGCTTCTCATATGCAGCTGTCTTCTCAATGATTGCCAGTAATAAGCGATCCAATTCCTGCCCCTCCCGATAATCAGCTGGCGCAAAATATCGGATTCGATTGTCGCGCATCATGCGATAGACCTTTTCTTTATCCCCAGTATCTGGATCATACACACCAATCGCATGGCCACCGTATGTATTGACCAATTTCATACTTGGAATATCGGTATCACTGTCGCCAATATAGACGATATTTCGAAATGGCACGCGCATTTGATCAGATGGAAAGAAATCATTGACTGCCTGATCATTGACATCGAGCGTCCCCTTCTCAATTCGGAACAAAAACTGAGTCTTGCTCGTGTAATTAATCGCCTGTGCCGGCCAAATTGCCACACCGTTCTCATCGTAATAAAATGCACTTGCATAAATTTCTTCAAAGGAGCCACGCTTTGCAATCTCTGTTCCCTCGATCATCTCTTTTAAACCAGAAGAAATAATATAATGCTCAACAATAACGCCATTTTCCTTGCCATACTGACGGACGCGCTCAAACCATTCATCCACACCTGGAAACAAAGCTACCTTAGATCCATATTCCTCTAGCGCTTTTCGACTTAAATCAAAATGCCCTTTTGCCTCTTTTACCATCTTGTACATATAGGCCAAGTTAGAATCCATGCCATTGTCTCTTGCCATCTGATTTGACTCGGCCCAAAAGCGATCGACATGATAATTTACTGACTGAATATATCCCTGTGCCTGCATATCATCCGGTGACAATGTCTTATCAAAATCATAGCAGATTGCCAAAACTGGACGATCTTCTTTTGGTTTTCGCTTAAAGCCATATGGATTATCCTTTTCTATCAGCACATTTTCTAAAGAAGTCGCGCTAAATTCATCAAATTCTTGTCTCTGTCTTCCCACTCAATTTTCCTTTCTATTCTGTTCTGTCTATCAAGCTTTCATTTTTGTTTTTAATTTTAGTTATTTAAATATTATCAAAATGGCGACACACTTTTTTGTGCCGCCACTTACCCATTAGCTATTCTCTTTTGTACGTTTGTGACCGCTGTTTGCTACAATTCAATTAATTGCTCATTATCGCACATACTAATAGGCTTTTAACTTACTCAACTGTAACACTCTTTGCCAGATTTCTCGGCTTATCCACGTCAAGTCCCTTTGCGACACTGACATAATATCCCATTAACTGTAATGGAATAACAGCCAAACTAGTAGCAAAATGCTCATCAGTCTTTGGAATATATACCGTAAAGGAAACTGTATCCTCAATGTTATAATTTCCATAAGTAGTCAGACCCATCAGATAAGCACCGCGGCTCTTACACTCAACCATGTTGGAAACGGTCTTTTCATAAAGTTCAGATTGAGTGAGGACACCAATTACAAGCGTACCCTCTTCAATCAAACTGATCGTTCCATGCTTTAACTCTCCTGCTGCATAGGCTTCAGAATGAATGTAGCTAATCTCCTTCATCTTCAGACTACCTTCCAAACTGATTGCATAGTCGATTCCTCTTCCGATAAAGAAAATATCGCTAGCATTTGCCTGCTTTGCTGCAAACCACTGGATACGTTCCTTATCCTCTAAGATCTTGGAAATCTTATCCGGAAGAAGCTGCATTTCTTCAATTAAATGGGCATACTGTGCCTCATCAATTGTTCCTCGAACCTTTGCAAACTGAATTGCGAGACAATACCCTGCAATCAACTGTGTACTGTATGCCTTTGTCGTTGCAACTGCAATCTCAGGTCCTGCCAATGTATAAAATACATTATCTGCCTCTCTTGCGATTGAACTTCCAACGACATTGACAATGCCAAGCGTCTTTAGTCCCTTTTGCTTTGCCAGACGAAGTGCTGCCAAACTATCAGCTGTCTCACCGGACTGGCTGACCACAATCACAAGTCCATTTGGATCAAGAATCATTTTACGGTAACGAAACTCGGACGCAAGCTCAACGCGAACCGGAATCTCAGCCAAATCCTCAAATACATACTGGCAAGCCACACCGACATGATAGGCAGAACCACAAGCCACAATATAGATCTGGCTGATTGCCTTGATCTCATCCTCAGATAGTCCAACCGATGACAGATCAATCTGTCCATCCTTTACAACTGAATTGATTGTATCACGGACTGCCTTTGGCTGCTCATGAATTTCCTTAATCATGAAATGTTCAAATCCAGCCTTCTCAGCTGCCTCTGCATCCCACTTAATCTCTGTTGGCTGTTTTTCAATTTCATCGCCGTCAAGATTATAGAAGGTGATCGCGCCATTTGCCATGCGCGCCATCTCAAGATTACCGATATAATAAACAGTGCGAGTGTACTTTAAGATTGCCGGAACATCAGATGCCACAAAACAGTCTCCATCTGCAACGCCGAGAATCATCGGGCTGTCCTTTCGTGCCACATAGATCTCACCCGGATATTCCTGAAACATCAGGGCAAGTGCATAGGAACCGCGGATGCGAACCAGTGCATGGTTGATCGCATCGACAGGTGTATGCTCATACTTTTTATAATAATAGTCAATCAGTTTTACTGCAACCTCGGTGTCAGTTGATGAGTAAAAGCTATAGCCCTTACGCTGTAACTTTTCTTTTAACTCCTGGTAATTCTCAATAATACCATTGTGAACACCAACTACATTGCCATCGTCAGACATATGCGGATGTGCATTTGTCTCGCTCGGCTCACCATGAGTTGCCCATCTGGTATGACCGATACCACAACTACCAATGAGTGCCTGACCATTATCTGTTTTCTCTGCCAAAGATTTCAAACGACCCTTCGCTTTTACAATCTCTGTTTTCTTCTCTCCATCGCGAACCGCGAGTCCTGCTGAATCATAACCACGGTACTCTAACTTTGACAGACCATCCAAAAGAATTGGAGCAG
>CAUCWU010000029.1 GCA_958446555.1 uncultured Lachnospiraceae bacterium
CAATTGTATAGCGAATGCGCTTTCTCATCGCCATGATTTCCAGATAGGATTTCGCATAGGATACCTCTTCCTTTATTGTCGTTATCATCTTTTTCTGTGTACAATATCGATAATATCGAGATAGATGGACAGCCATACTGCGCACAGCATCCGGCTGTTCTGCCACCGTTACAATATAGGAAAGGCTATTATAAAGAAAATGTGGATTGATCTGAAGCTGCAGTTGCTCTAGCTCTGCCTGCATACGAAGCTCTTGCTCCTTCAATGTCTCATCAAACAGCTCGTTCATACGAACAATCATATGATTGAATTGGTCAAACACATAGTAAAATTCGTTGTCTGGAAGTTCTGTGATCTGTGTTGTCAAATCTCCGTCCTCCACTCGTTTTAATTTGTACGTCAACATATTTAACTGCAGAAGAATGTTTCGGTTATACATTCCCAGATATAATGCACCTAAAAGAAGTGCAACCGATAACAATCCACCTGTAATGTAGGTCATATTGTTGACTGGCAGAAGCATCTTACTAAGTGGATAATACGTCACTAATGATATGCCGTTTCTTGCAATTCCAGAGGTTACAATCTGATAATGACCTCTTTTCACATGTATTTCCTGCATACCAGGCTCAACCGTCAATTCCTTCATCTTATTTTGAATTTGCATTCCTTCTGAGTCAACTGGAAACAAACTTTCCTCATCTCCAAACAGACAAAGTGTTCCACCACCCGAAAAACCAGATGCCATATTTTTGATTCGATACAACCAGTCACGCTCCATGCGAATGATTAAGTAGGGTTCATCATCGTCATCATCCCATTTTGTTACATACTGACGGCAAAAATAAACTTCATTTTCACTGATAATCCACTGATTGTCCTGAAGCTTATCTAGTATCTTTTTTCCTTTGATACTTGTTATCGTTGTGCTTGAAACAATTCGCTGTTCTTCTGGCCAATAAAGATCAAACTCTGCCATTCCAGAATTGGTCTTTTGCTTTTCCTGAAAAATCTCTTGCATCGTTTTTACCTTCATGACATAACTATAAATATCCTCGTTATCCACGATTGCAACCTGCAAAAGCTTTGTCTCTTCTCTTGTCAAAATGGAGCTGGCCTCCAACTCAATTTCCTTAATTTTTTGCTCTAGCTGATCATAGGAATATTCCATCTGGATCTTCGCCACTCTTCTCAATGAAGTTTTTAGATTGATCGTACTATAACAATATAAAATCAAAAAACTTACGACAATAATTGCCAGAAAAAGAACAAAGATACGATAGATTGAGTTGATTCGCTTCATCTGCCCATTTCCCCCTCTTTGAACAAAATAATTTATACTGAGTATAGCGTATTTTTTTTACAAAGTCCACAGAGGACAGGAAAAGTGGCACTGAATATGATGTACCGCATTCTCCTGTCCTTGTGGCATTCTGGCCTGCTATCATTTCTGATTGCTGAAACCTTTTTATTTTTTGTTTTTTCGGTTACTTACTTTGCAAGATTACTTCACGCTCTGATACCACTCATTTACTTCCTCGGTAATCTTGTCACCGCCCTGTGCATACCAGTCTTCTACAAACTTGTCAAATGCATCAATAGACTCGTTTCCATAGATAATGTTGGTGTAAACCTGCTTCTCCATTGTCTGAAGCTGCTCCCAGTACTTGGACATGCTTGCTGTTGGAGCTGCCTTAAACAGACTCGGATTCTGATATTCCTTGTAATCATTTGCAATTGCATAGCCTTCTGCACAATTATAGGAACTCTCAAAGTGAGCTGCTGCACGAATCTCTGCACCTGTCTCTGGCTCTTTGCCATCTCTAACGGCTGCATATGCTTCCATTGCACTAAATCCTGGGGAGTTCTTAAATACTGTTGACTTACCTGGCATGAATGCATCTGCTACCGGCGGATCAAACAAATTAGAATCAAACACAACCTTGTCACCCTGAATCTGATAATCATATCCATCTAAGTATCCATACTTAAATCCATCGGTTCCAAATGCTGGATTATATGCCCAGTCATAGTACTCAAAGAATGCTTCCATGTTATTAAAGTTCTTATTAAACATTAACCAACCATCATTCAGCTCTGCATCCTGATAAGTCATCTCTCCATTTTCCTGAAGAATATTTGGATATGCCTTTACAACTGCATCAGGTGCTACGCTTGTGACATCCTTTACAGAATCAATGCACCACGGACGACCAATAAAGATACCAGCCTTTCCTTCTGTAAACTGAGTCATCGCATCCCATGCACCTGTCGCTGCTGCCTCCTGGAAGGTCCAACCGTTTGCATGCCATTTTGCCAAACGCTCCAATGCCTTCTTATTTCCTTCGTCAAGAGAACCATAGACAAGCTTTCCATCCTCATCCTCCTGCCACTGTCCTGGAAGATTCTTTCCTGTATAAACAGAGAAGATTGTCACAGGATCTGCACACCAACCATTGTTATAGATGGTATCACCCTCATAGGTAAATCCATAGGTATCCTTCTCACCGTTTCCGTCTGGATCATCTTCTGTGAATGCACGGATTACTTCCTCAAACTCATCAATTGTGGTTGGCGCCTCTAAGCCTAAATTATCCAGCCAGTCCTGACGAATAATCATAACTTCACCCTCTGTTAAGTGAGGAGAAACTGCCATACCGTAAATTTTTCCATCTTTTGTTACAGTACTATAAGTATTTGGATACTGGTCATAGATTTCCTTTAAGCGATCTGGCATTAAATTCGTAATGTCATCTGTGATATCCTTAACCATTCCAGATTCTATCATATCTGCAGCTAACTGAGCCGAATAAACTGGGAACACATCTGGCAAATCGTCAGAGCTTGTCAGAGCCAGACGAAGCTTTGTCTCATAGTTGGACGCATCACCACCAAGAAGAGTTGTCTCCATATTGATGCCAAGGCTCTCTCTTGTTAGCTCTGTCATTGGATTCTTGTTGATATCCTCTCCATCACCATAGCGGCCAGTATTTTCATCTAGCTGCTTTCCAATTGTGATCGTAATCTCCGGATCATACTTTCCGTCTGCATTCTTTGTCGCATCTGCTGCAAACACGCTTGTGCTTCCCATCGCCATTGCAGATACCAGTACCAGTGAACCGATTGCTCTCTTTTTCATAGTTTTTGTCTCCTTTTTTTAATTTTTTATTATTTGTAATGCCAAGGTCAAAAAGTCATAAGCTTTCTCATGCTTGCATAATAAGGGTTTTAACTTTGAGACCCGATATTTCCTATTCTTTAACTGCACCCATTACAACGCCCTTTACAAAATATTTCTGAAGGAACGGATAGACAAGTAAAATTGGGAGTGCTCCGATAAATACCTGTGCTGCCTTGATGGTTCTCTCAGACATTGCTGCTGCTGAGGTCGGATCCATCGATAAATCCTGCTGATTACCTTGAACTACGATAACCTGAAGGAAGGATGCAAGCGGATAATTCTTGGTATCTGACATATAAAGAATACCAGTAAACCACTCATTCCAGTTTCCTACCATGATAAACAAGCCAACAGTGGCAAGTCCTGCCTTTGATAATGGCAGATAAATCTTTCGAAATACGGTGAAAAAGCTTGCACCGTCAATTCTTGCTGCCTCCTCAAGCGCCTTTGGAATTGTGCGAAAGAAATTCATGATCAAAATCATGTTGTAACAGCTGAATGCGCCTGGAAGAATGTAAACCCAAAAGCTATTTTTGAGTCCCAGTGAAGAGTTTACCAAATAAGAAGGAATTAAGCCACCGCCAAACAGCATTGTGAACACGAAAAACCACATGATTGCTGTTCTTCCCTTAAAATCTCTTGACAGTGCATAACCTGCCATTGTGATCACACCCATGCTCACTGCTGTTCCTACAATGGTACGCGCAAATGAGATCATCAGTGAACGAACAAAGTTATTATTTTGGAAGGTCTTCTGATAGGCCATCACAGTAAAATCAATCGGCCAAAACGTAACTCTTCCACTGTTGGCAGCTGCTTTTCCACTTAGCGAAATTGCAAACAAATTCAAGAGTGGGAGAAAGCACAACAGCGCTAGTGTACATAAAAAGATCGTATTAAAGACAACAAATATTTTTCTACTGACAGATATCTTTCGCATGATTGTTTCCCCCTTTCCTTAAAAGATTCGATATCCAGCAAACTTATAAGCTAACTTATAGGCAACTGCTGTCAAAAACAAGCTGACACCAGATTTAAACAAACCAACTGCTGTACCAAAACTGTACTGACCATTGACAAGTGACTGACGATATACATAAGTGTCAATGATATCACCTGTGCTGTAGGTAAGAGGAGAATACAGATTAAAAATCTGATCAAATCCGGCATTCAATACATTTCCAAGACTAAGTGTTGCCATTACAATGACCATTGGAAGAATACAAGGAATTGTCACATATAAGGTCTGCTTCCAACGACCTGCGCCATCAATCTGTGCTGCCTCATATAAGCTTTGATCAATATTGGAGATAGCTGCCAGATACACGATCATTCCAAATCCAAAGCCCTTCCATAAATCAGAGATTACAACAATCTGTCGAAACATTCCGGCATTTCCAAGAAAGAAGATCGGATCCATTCCGAATACTTTCTGTAAAAACATATTCACTATACCATCCATGCCCAAGATGTCTCGAAGCATTCCCGCTACTGTTACCCAAGAAAGGAAATGTGGTAAATAAACCAACGTCTGAATTCCTTTCTTAACTCCCATATTATGTACTTCATTTAAAAGAAGCGCCACGATAATTGGGAAAATCAATCCGAGTACCATTTTCGATACTGCGATGATAAATGTGTTTATGATCGCCTGATAGGATTCCTTAAATTCAAAGATCTGTTTAAAATTATCCAGTCCGATAAATTCTGAACCAGTAATGCCCAGCCACGGCTTATAATTTTGAAATGCCATGACCAAACCACCCATCGGTGCATAGCAAAAGATTAAAGCTAAAATAATTGCCGGAAGAAGCATCACATACATTGGCCAACTGCGCTGCACTTCCTTTTTCACTCTCTGAGCAAGTGGTTGCTTTGTTTGTTGCAAGCTTTTGTTTGTATTGTTCCTGTCCATTTTTTCTCCTTTCTTTTTCCTTGTGTTTTGTTACAATTAGTATAGCAATATTTTAGTTTCTTTTATGCACCTTTATTTTTTCTTTACGTCCCCCAATTTTACTTTTTTACAGAAATTTCAAAAAAAGAGAGGAACCCTTCTTCGGATTCCTCTCTTTTGCTATTCCTTCGTACCCTATCTTTACTTTTTCACCCTTTTTGTATACAAAGTGTTGTTATCGTTTTTGTAATCTGTCAAGCAAGACCACTAAGCTCTTTCTCATCCAGTGTCCATACACTTCCATCGTCAAACTCCAATGTAATCGCTGTATCTGCCAGATCTGTTGATGCCTTTACGTCAACAAGACGTTTGCACTGCGCACCTGCCTGATATGGTGCAAGCACTGTTACAATACGAACTGCATTTGCATTTACTTTTGTATCTACACATGGCACTGCACGATACATACCCTGCTTTGTTCCTGTTGCAATGAAGCCCTGCCACTCTGGTGTTTCCTGTCCTACGATAATTGAAGTCTCTCCATTTGACCATGCAATGTCAGCGTCTGCAAATCTGATATACTTATCTGTCTGCTTTTCCACTTCACTGTCAATATGCCATAAAATATCCCAATCATGAGTTACAGTGCTGCTCTTTGTATCTGACAGACGATCAACCGTGATTAAAAGCGGCTGATTTTTATCGCGATAAAAATAAATTGCTCTCTCATGAACAGGTGCCTTATCCTGGTCTTCACCATAGCCCTCATCGTAAGCACTCTTTGCATAGTCCCACTTTTCAGAGAAGTTCCACTCTAAATTGGTCTTCTTTTTAATATCTTCTTCCTTCCATGCATAAGTCTTTCTGCGGTTTTGATCCTGTCCATCGACACGCACGGTATTGTGAGATCTTGTCGATAATACATAGCGTCTCATTTCTGACTCATCATATGCATAGTTTCCACCTTCTGTCAAAAGAAGCTTACCATTTTGATATAGAAGAACAGACAGCTTATCCTCATGCTGATGCGCTTTTCCAAATGGTGCGGCATCCATTAATGCCCATGTGTCGTCTGCATTCCAGCCTGTTCGAAATGCAGCAAATCCAGACCATGGCATTGCCACTGAAGTATATGCTGGCTTTTTTGTCTCATCTCCTTCAGTAAGCCACTTTGCAATCTTATCGTTTGGAAGAATTCTCTTTCGAATTTCATAAGACCCTTTCACACTGCGTTTACATCCATCATTTAAATCTGGTGTCGTGCCATCTGGCATCATCAGCTTCACATCAAGCTCACATGCACTAGAAAGCTTTTCAAGTAACGTCTCTGGAACTGTCTTTCCAAATTTATAGGCAACCTCGATGAAACGCTGATAATTATTGATTACGACATCATGATAGTTGGTTGTAAGCTCGTACTGGAAACCATCCGGATAAATCTGACGATCAAGTTCCTCCTCAAGACTTTCAAGCGCTTGATTCAACCACTGTGCCGACTTTTTAAACTGCGGGTATAAAATACCAATCTGACCAAGGCCGTTCATCTCCATTATCAGCCAGTTTCCAGTCATATGGTTTTTGCTAAGGCGTTCACCATGCTCATACACTGACTTGTACCAGTCAATCAAAAGGTCATCGGTAAAGGCTGGTGTCTTATAAAATGTAAATAAAATATATGGCCAGTTTGCACCCATACGAATACCACACTCAATAGTTCTCCAACATTTTGTCAGATAGCCGATACAATCTGCATCTGGTCGTACTGCCTGCTTCAGCCAAGAATCCATCAACTCTGCCGCCGCATAGGCAAGCTTTTCATTTTTTGTCTTATTATATTCGTGAGCTAAAAGTTTGATATCGTTATGGCGGCTTAACTGCCAGGTCCATTCTTTATAGCCATTGTATGTAGGATTTGCTTCCCAGTCGACTTTATTGTCTTTTCCATACTCGCAAGGAACACCTACAGACACAAGCGTGTGATTGCAGATTCGCTCTACTGCCTCGGCATCACTTTCACCCGGAAGCTTATAAATATTCTCCGGAATCTCATATGGAATCTCAAAGAAACGATCTGCATCTAATGTTTTGCGAATATAAGATGCCATTTCCTTTTTTGCAAGACTATAATCTTTGTCGGCAACAGCCTCCTTCACAGCTTCCATTCCCGGATAATCAAGATTCAAACATTCACCAAAGAATTGTTCGTCACTTAAAAGTGGTCCTAATTTTTTTTCATCCATTCCTTTTTCCCTCTTTCTAAAATTCATTAACACATAATTTCGCGCACTTTGTGTTATGTACAGCATACCCGAAATCAGGATATTTTGCAATCAGAAACAGTAGTAGAATGGCGTTCAATCAATCTGTGTCTTCCAGTTTGGCGTGCGTGCTGCCTCAAAGCACATATGAATCTGCTCTATGTTATTCTTTTCTTCTGCTAATTTTAATTTAGAAGTTTCCTCTTCAGAAAAATAACGACTCTCGGATGTTTCAATATTTTCCTCAAAAGATCCACCTACAACACTGCAAAGAGCAAATACCTTGCAGACTTTCCACGCATAGACTGGCTGGTTATGCTTTTCTCGATCCTGAATAGCAATTACAGTATCGACAGTGACATCAAGACCAGATTCTTCTTTGACCTCTTTAATAATATTGTCATGCACAGATACATCCACATCAACCCAGCCGCCTGGAAGAGACCATGTACCATTATTTTCTTTTACAAGAAGAATTTTTCCATCTTGAAATACTGCGGCGCGCGTGTCTAACTTTGGTGTCTGGTATCCTGTCTCACTGCAAAAAAGATCGACAACTTTTTCCTTTGAAATGCCTGAATGCAGACTGATCATCTCTGCGGCAATATCACGAATCTGCTCATAACGCTCTCTGTCATAAACATCTTTTCCGTAGGTAAGACCTGCCTGAGCAATGGCCTGTAATTTTACTGCCCAATCAAGCCAAGGGCTTGTCTTTGATTCTTTTAAAGTTTCATTCTTATTGTTCTCGTTCTGCATATTTGTTTCCTTCCTATCGTTTCGCTATAATTTTCATTATCAAATTTGAATCTGACAGTTTTATTTGCAATGAATCTGCTCTATCAGTCTTTTTATTATAATCCAAAAATTTGCTTGCTGCATCCACAAAAATATCATTTTATATTTATTATTTTTCTTGACTCTACAATGGATATATAGTTTATAATAAAGCGAAACATTTTGCAAACCACAAAGGGGGCTTTCTCATGGAAAAAAATCTTACCACAGGCAGCGTCTTAAAAAATATTCTCTTCTTTTCGCTGCCATATTTGTTCTCTTACTTTTTGCAGACGCTCTATGGCATGGCAGATCTTTTCATCATCGGTCAGTTTGAAGGTGTCGCCGCAACCACAGCTGTCTCAATCGGAAGTCAGGTCATGCACATGCTAACCGTCATGATCGTCGGCCTTGCCATGGGCACAACAGTCAGCATTGCACAGGCAATCGGTGCAAATAAAAAGGATGATGCCGCTGCCGCCACCGGAAACACGGTCACTTTATTTTTGATCTTATCTGTCTGCCTGACTGGCGCACTGTTATGCGTAATCCGTCCGATTACCATGATCATGTCCGTACCAGAAGAAGCCGTTTCTGGCACTATCGCTTACCTTACAATCTGCTTTATCGGCATTCCTTTTATCACAGCATACAACATTATCAGTTCCATTTTCCGCGGAATGGGTGACTCAAAAAGTCCAATGGATTTCATCGCTGTTGCCTGTGTGGCAAACATCATTCTTGACTACATTTTCATTGGACTATGCCACTTTGGTCCAGCTGGCGCGGCACTCGGTACAACTGTCTCTCAGGCTATCAGCGTTATCGTTTCTCTTTTTGTAATTGTAAAACGCAAAACTGGAATCTCATTAAAGCCATCCGATTTTCGCCCGAAGCGCAATGTTTGCGGCACAATCTTAAAGATCGGAATCCCAATCGCCTGCCAGGATGGTTTGATTCAGATTGCATTTATTATTATTACCATCATTGCAAACAAGCGTGGTCTGACCGATTCCGCCGCCGTCGGCATTGTTGAGAAGGTAATCAGCTTCTTGTTTTTGGTGCCATCCTCGATGCTCTCTACTGTCTCTGCACTTGGTGCTCAAAACATCGGTGCCGGAAAGCCAGAGCGTGCCAAACTTACACTTCGCTATGCAATCTTTATCACGGCTGGGTTTGGTCTGATTGTGGCTATTATCATCCAATTTATCGCAGAGCCAGTGGTTGGTCTGTTCACTACCGATAATGGTGTAATTCTCGCAGGAGGTCAATATCTTCGCGGCTACATATGGGACTGCATGTTTGCCGGTATTCACTTTAGCTTCAGCGGTTATTTCTGTGCATGCCAGAAGTCGATTCTTTCCTTCATTCACAATATTATCGCCATCTCACTGGTACGTGTTCCTGGTGTATACCTGACGTCAAAGCTGTTCTCGAATACACTATTTCCTATGGGACTCGCAACTGCAACAGGATCTTTGTTATCGGTTGTCATCTGTGTCATTGCCCTGTGTATTTTAAGTAAACGAGAAAAGAGGACTGTTTAATGGAGAATTTATTTCGAATTGGAGATGTCGCAAAGCTGTTTCACCTAAGTATCAGCAGTCTTCGCTATTATGAAAAATTGGATCTTTTGGTACCAGAATATACCGATCCAGAAAGTGGCTATCGCTACTACAGCACCCGCCAATTTGAGGTGTTAAATACACTTCGCTATTTGCGTGCAATACAAAAAGCTACATAAACTTGTCATCACTGGTTTTTCCAGAGAGATCACAATGATCGATTATGGATTTACCAGTGATACAAGCAAGTTCGTGACAGAAATTAGTATTCCGGTTATAGCTGTGTAAACAAGCCACTTTAGCTTTCCGATGTGCCTGCGCCGGCTTTTTGTTTTGCCTCTTTTTGATCGGCATACACCTCAAAGAAACGCTTGGTCTCCTTTACAACGACACCGCTTAATGCAAAAAGTGCAATCATATTCGGAAGTGCCATAAGGCCATTAAAAATATCTGCAATCGTCCATACTGCTGCTACTGTCATGTACGGTCCAATAAATACAGCCAAGATGTACAGCCAGCGATAAATTTTAATCTTCTTTTCATCTTTTCCTGTCAGATATTCAAGGCAGCGCTCACCATAATAATCCCATCCAAGAATTGTTGTGAATGCAAAGAATACCAGACAAACCATTAACACAGCTGCACAGAATTGATTTGAAAATGGAAGTCCATTCTGGAATGCATAAGTTGTTACCTGAACGCCCTCAAGTCCTTCTACCTGCCATGCGCCTGTGATAACTACTGACAATCCAGTAAGTGTACAGATTACAATCGTATCAATGAAGGTTCCTGTCATGCTGACAAGGCCCTGACGGACTGGCTCCTTTGTCTGTGCTGCCGCTGCTGCAATCGGTGCACTTCCAAGACCTGCCTCATTTGAGAAAATACCTCTGGCAACACCATTTTGCATTGCAACAAGCATACTTCCAACAACACCGCCAGTTACTGCCTTCGGGTTAAATGCACTCTTAACGATTGTAACAATCGCCTGCGGCACTTCCTTAATATTGCACAGAACAAGTGCTAACGCAAAAACAAAATAAATAATCGCCATAAATGGAACAACAACCTGGCTTACGCTTGCGATTCGCTTTACACCACCGATAATAACGGCAGCAACGCAAAATGTCAGAACGAGGGATGCAATAACAACAACCCAGGAATAGGTTCCAAGACCAGGAATTGTTACAGCGAAAGATTTATCTGGATCAAAAAATCCTACAACTGCACTTGAGATACCATTGACCTGACTGAAAGTTCCAATACCAAAAAGGCCAACACAGGCACCAAAGAAAGCGAAAATCTTAGCGAGCCATTTCCAGTTTTTTCCCATTCCTTTTTCGATATAATAGAATGGTCCGCCAAGACTATGACCACTATCATCGACAACACGATATTTTACAGCAAGTAAGCCCTCTGAATATTTTGTTGCCATTCCAAGAAAAGCTGCCACAATCATCCAAAAAAGGGCACCTGGGCCTCCGGCACATACAGCCGTTGCTACACCTACAATATTTCCAGTTCCAATAGTTGCACTTAGTGCAGTACAAAGTGCAGCGAAACTGCTGATTTCACCTTCACCTTCTTCCTCGTTTTGAACCATCCATTTTAAAGCAAGTCCTAGTTTTCGCACCTGCAAAAGTCCAAGGCGGACAGTCAGTAAAAGTCCACCTGACAAAATCAGCACCATTAGCGGCACACCCCAGACAAAATCATCAATTTGCTTCAGAACACTTTGAATTGCACTCCACATGTTTCCTTCTCCCATCTTTTTCTTTTGGCAGTTTTTCTGGAAACACGGGCTAAAAAAGAATACACGTACTTATTTTCTTTTCTCTGTCCTTTTGCCTGAGAGATTCCTGCGCTTACGCACAATTGCACCTTCGGCCTCCGATTTTACGGATGTCTCCAGAGATACGATCCATCTGCAGTTTCTCCCTTAAAAGGTACCTGAGAGTGTTACTCCTTCGGTGGGCCGCAGCCTCTTTCCAGCAGACTTCTTCTCGTTATCACTACTGTGCCTTACTATACCGCAGTGAAGTATATTCTGTCAAGTATAAAATAAAGCCACTGAGGACAGAGAAAATTGTATTAGTGACTTATTTTCCTGATCCTCAATGACTTTCTCTATGATTTATTTGCTGCAGATCTCGTCGATCTTTGCTCTCTCTTCTTCTGTAAATACAGGCGCATTTAACATTCCGATGTTGTCTAAGATCTGGGACGGCTTGGAAGCACCGATTAATACACTTGTGATATCTCCATCGCGAAGAATCCATGCAAGTGCCATCTGAGCCAGACTCTCGCCACGACCCTTTGCAATCTCATTTAATGCATTGATCTTTGCCAATGTCTCTTCGTTGATTGCATTTTCCTTTAAGAATCTGCCATCGGTGCGGATACGGCTGTCCTGCGGAATTCCGTGCAGGTAGCGGTCGGTCAAAAGTCCCTGTGCAAGCGGACAGAATGTGATTACACCAATTCCGTTCTTTGCTGCATAATCCTTTAAGCCATCCTTCTCGATTGTACGGTCAAACATGGAATACTTGCGCTGATTGATAATAAATGGAGTACCCATCTCCTTAAACAGCTTTGCAATCTCAATTGTCTGCTCCTTGTTATAGTTGGAAATTCCAACATAGAGAGCCTTTCCGCTTCTAACGATTCCATCGAGTGCTCTTGCTGTCTCCTCAAGTGGAGTCTCTGGGTCTGGTCTATGATGATAGTAAATATCCACATAGTCAAGTCCCATTCTCTTTAAACTCTGATCCAAACTTGCAACCAAGTACTTTTTACTTCCCCAGTTTCCATAAGGGCCCTCCCACATATCATAACCAGCTTTTGTGGAAATCACGAGCTCATCGCGGTATGCGCCGAGACTCTTCTTTAAGATGCGGCCAAAGTTCTCCTCTGCTGCACCCGGAACCGGTCCGTAATTGTTTGCCAGATCAAAGTGTGTGATACCGTGA
>CAUCWU010000030.1 GCA_958446555.1 uncultured Lachnospiraceae bacterium
ACTCATCGCAGATTGCTAAGTATTCTTCATTCTTGGTATACTCTGCATAGTAGGACATTGCAAGAAGAGGAGTAACAGTGTTGATATTCTTTCCCGGAAGACCAATCTCCATCTGCTTCTCATAGAAACGCTTTAAAATATCCAGATATTCTGGCTTCTTTGTTGCCTCAAACAGACGCCAAAAGCCATACAGACCAACTCCCTGTGTCCACTCCCAGTGCTGGTATCTGCGGATGTCATCGCCCTCCAGATTCTTAGTTTTCATATTCTCTAAAAACTGCTCGTCATCCTCATACAGTACTGTCTGAAAGCTTGCGATTACACGCTCCAAGGCATCCTTTACTTGAGCTGCTGTTATATTCTCCATTTTTTCCCACTCCTTTGTGAATTTATGTAATTTGTAAATTCATGTAAACTGTTACAAAGTTATACACAAACTGTTATACTTTGAGTCCAGTATACAAAAAGGTACCTAAAATATCTATCTAAATTTTGTTTTCTTTTCGAATATTCCTTGCATATTTTGCTGTACGCGAGTATACTAGTAAAATACTAAGGTCAATTTTTTAGAATTGCTAAGTTACTAACAACAGAGCAATTCAGAGGTATCAATTCATAAATAGCAATCCGGAGGTTTTATGGATCAATCACTTCAGTTAAAATATCAGCGCAACTATACGATCATTATCAATGACTGTGATCTTTCTTTATATTATTATTTTGATTACGGAGAGCGTTATAAGCAGATCAACATGGAATTCCAGCATTCACACCGCTTCCATGAAATTATGATCCCACTCTCGCCCAACGCAACCCATATTATTGAGGGTGTTCCGTACTCGCTTGAGGAGGGTGATATTGTGCTATTGCAGCCGGCTGTCTTACATCGAACTGAATACCCAGCCGGACCGCCAAGCAAACGCCTGATCATCTCTTTCTGGTATCCGAAGGAGCTTTTTGGCATGGCCGACTATTATCTGCCACTTTTGTCCATTTTTAATGCTCAGACACCAATCTTTCGCTTCCCTGAGGAGATTAAACGACAAGTTCTGGGCATTCTGGACGAAATTTATATATTCTCAAGGCATCACGATTATCTGTCCCACCCGGAACAGCGTCTGGTGATGCATTCAATGTTTATTCAATTTTTGTATGCAATTTTGCAAAACCAGGACAAAAATCTGTATACCAACAAGCCATCTGGCAACTCAGCGACTCAAAAAATCTACAGCATTGCCTACTATATCCACAATCACTATGACGAGGAATTGTCGCTAGACTCACTAGCTGACCACTTTTTCTTAAGTTCTTGTTATCTGTCCCATCAATTTAAAAAGATAACTGGCTTTACACTGATCAACTATATCCAGCAAGTTCGCATCACTCGTGCAAGAGATCTTTTGCTGTCAACGAATCACCCGATTTCTGAGATTGCACAGTCCTGCGGTTTTCAGAGCTTCTCCCAGTTCAATCGAATTTTTCGACAAACCTATGGTCAATCACCATCTGCGATGCGAGCAAGCTCAACGACCATTACAAGCCAGCAGTCGCCAGATCTTTAAGCCATTTGCTTACGGTCTCGGCGTTTCGATTGATAATTAGTTCCTGTGGAAAGTCAAGCTCATCAAGAAGCTTTCTTGCGCAGTCATAGACACCGACAAAGCTACTAAAGTGGGCATCTGAGTCTACACTGATGAATGCATCATATTTTTTGCATGCTGCAATGATTGCTCTACAATTAACAACTGAGGATGGTCTGACATGGAAGGTTGCCTCATTTAACTCGATTGCCTTGCCAAGTCTTGCTGCCTCTTTAATGACGGTATCGTGATCATACGGATACTGAGCTGTTCCACTGTGTCCTAAAATATGAATCTTTGGATTTTTTAGCGCCTGCAGGTAGGCATTGGTGTGTTCCTCCACAGTGCCTGCCTTGAAAGTCTGCTCATGGAAGGATGCGACAATGCACTCCAATCTTCCAAGTGTACGCTCAGATAGATCAATGTGTCCGTCATAATCTAAGATGTTGGCTTCAGCCCCCTTCCATACTTTGACGCCATGAATGTACTCAGGCAAAATTCTCATATTAGAAAAATGGCCCTCATACGGTGCATCCGGCATTGCCGGGCCATGATCACTCATATTAATTCCCTCTAACCCATTTTCAAAAGCACCACGGCAATTTTCTTCCAATGTGCTGTACGCGTGGGTGCTCGCTAAGGTATGGGTATGAAGGTCAGTCTTTATTTCGTATGTTCTCATTCTCTTTTCTCCTCATGTGTATACCCGTATCATTCTGCTTTTCAAACAGCATCACATCATGGTACAGGCAGTGGAAATTTTCCGGGTAATCAGTATCCTCGTGGAAATGTCCAAACAGCCAATGGCGATATGATGTTGTTCTCCATACCTGCTCTAAAATTGCATTTGTCACGGAGAGATCCTTCTCTGGAAACCAAGCTTTTACCATACAAGTCGGAACGGTATGGGTAAAAATCAAATCGACCTTATTCTCTACTCCCTTTAACGCTGTCTCAATGCGCATATTATCTTCTGCTGTCAAATCTTCATCTGGCTGCCAGATATCTGGATGATTTTTCTTATAGCCCGGTCCTGTTGTACTTCCACCGATCAGTAAAATCGAAAATCCATCAATCTTGCAGATGCTTCCTCTCTTTAGATAATAGACTCCATCTGCTGCCTTTTTTGTGTTTTGTGTATCAACCTCACAGCCACTTGTCTGAAGAAGCATTTCTTTTTCATTTTCATCAATCTGCGGAAGGCGCTTTAGCACATCATAGTCCTCATGGTTTCCGTCAATAAAAAAAACTGGATATGGCAAGTTTTTTATATAATCTGGAAGCTTCATTGGTTCGCCTGGAGCCGTATCTTTTCTGTTGTCTGTAAAATCGCCGCAGATAAAAAGTGCGCGAATTCCCGACAAGTTCTTTAGACTATCCTCCACTTCTTTTTGACGTGTTTTATTGGATGGAAAATGCACATCACTAATCACTGCTATCATGTTGTCTCTCCTTAGATGCTTTTATGTTATTATGATATTGATATCTACGAATTGCCCTGTGACGTTTCAACTCTGATATCACAAAAAGCGGGAGCCGTGTAAGCTCCCGCTTTCTCTATATTGTTGTCTATTTGATTGTAATGATTCTTACTTCAAATTACTCGGCAGACAGCTCATCGTACAGAGCAGCTCTTCCCTCGATGATATCGGTCAGACCTGCATTGTCCATATCGCTCTTTAACTGAGACTCTAAGGAATCAAACTCGTCTGGTGAGCAGCTGATCAGTCTGTATACATACTCGATCAGATCAGAACGGATCTGAGTACCATACTCGTTCTCTGCCTCTGCGTTAGTGGAGAATACCGGATAACGATACTTGCCGATTGCTACAGTCTCATAGAAATTCTCATACCACTCCTTGGAATCGATCGGATCCTTACCCATAGCACTCTCAACGATACCAGCCTCAGTATCCTGGAACTCAAAGTGCTTGTTTACGATGTTGTAGTCATCCAAAGTACCCTTGTAACCCATGGAGCTTAACTCATCAGCAGTAAATCCAACCGGAACACCGTTCTTGCTGGTCTCATGCTCTGGTGTGTAAGCTACGTTCTCTGCGTTTGCCGGATCTGCTAACCAGTTCAGATAGGTCATGCACGCATCAACCTTATCCTCGCTTGCTGCCGGAACCATGATCCACATACCATACATCTGCTCGTATACGTTACGGATATCACCGTTCTCCTGAGTGAAGCACTCAACCGGAACGAAGGAAGAAGTATTAAGATCGTTGTTCAGAGTGTGGATGTTCTCCCACTGAGTAGAGTTATCATCTAAGAAAAATGCAACCTTACCAGCTGCGATGTTAGCCTTATGTACAGCCTCATCGGTATCGGTAGCGAAGTCCTGAACGATGATGCCGTCGTTGTACAGCTGATTCATTTCCTTGATACCATCGATAGCACCGTCATGAGCTACGATGTAGTTCTCGCTGTAAACATACTCATCTTTCTCATCCTCGAAGGTTACATAGGAACCTACGAAATTCAGATACATCTTCTCTGTATCCTGACGTCCACTCATGCTCCACGGAATCATATCCGGATACTTCTCATGAATTGCATACAGATCATCGATTAATTCCTGCTTTGTGGTTGGAACCTCAAGACCCATCTCGTCTAAGATATCTTTACGGATGTAAGCGGTATGACGCGGATTCTCAGTTCCTCTCTTGGAAAGGATTGCATACTGGGAACCATCGTACAGACCCATGCTCTGAATGTCACCAGAATACTCCTGAATGGTAGTTCCGATGTTCTCATAAGCGTCAGTTAAATCTGCCAGACCACCAAGGCTTGCATAATTTAAGAATACGTTCTGATCATAAGAGAAAATGATATCTGGTGCATTTCCACCGGTCATCATGGTTGTCAAAACATCCTCACTGGTAGATCTTGGAACAGCTACGAACTCAACCTGGATACCCAGATCTGCGATCTGCTCATTGATCCACTTGTTCATGTTGTTGTCCTCGATGGTCATACCCTGTGGAGCATCTCCACGGTCCCACAGCATAACACGGATGGTAGTTGTATCATCTGCCATTGCCGGAATCACGCCCATGCTAGTTACAGCCATTGCTGCGGTAAGAGCTACTGCAGCTGATTTTCTCATCTTTCTCATTGTAAACTCCTCCTAAAATAAAATTTTTCTATGATGTCACTGCACGCCCGACCTCGGGCCGTGCAGACATTCACTAAATTATAACATCAACCCTTTACAGCACCTAACATGATACCCTGAGTGAAGAATCTCTGAATGAACGGGTATACAATCAACATTGGGGTCATAGACAATGTAATACTTGCTGCCTTAATGTTCTCTGCTACAAGCTGGGTTGTACCACTCTCCTCTGCGCTGACATTTACAGCCTCGATCATCTGCTTTAATGCCATCTGAACAGTATGTAAGGTGGTCTTCTGTACATAGTACAACTGATCGTCGATACCATTCCAACGACCTACTGCGTAGAACAGACAAAGTGTTGCGATTGTCGGTACGCAAAGCGGAATTGCAATACGGTACATGATCTTGAACTCACCGCAACCATCGATACGAGCTGCCTCATACAAAGAATCGTCGATACTTGCAAATGCAGTACGCATGATGATCATATTATAAACACTCAGTGCACCTGGGATAATTAATGCCCATACAGTATCAATCATTCCGAAGGACTTGATATTTAAGTAGTTCGGGATGGTACCAAGATTTAAGTACATTGTGATAACGCAGAAGATGTTGACAATCGGTGCTCCCTTTAAGCCCTTTCTGGAAAGAGGATAAGCAAGCAGGATAGTCATAACCATATCAACTGCAGTTACAACAAGCATCAGTAAGATGGAATATCCAAATGAACTGATGAATGTACCACTCTTTAATGCCTTTGCATACGCATCAACATTGAAACCGATCGGGAAGATGAATACCTGTCCCTTATTGATTGCATCACGGCTCGAAAATGAAATCGAGATAACACGAAGAACCGGAATGATTGCAATCACACTGATTAAGATAAAAAAGATAACCCAGAACGTCTGAAAACGGCGATCTTCTTTTGTTTTTAATCCGCCCATTACATGATACCTCCCTGTCCCATTTTCTTAGCGATCTTGTCAAAAATAAGTACCATGGCAATACCGATTACAGACTGGAACAAACCAACTGCTGTTGCGTAGTCGAAACGACCCTTACCAATACCAACCTCGTATACATATACACTCAGTACATTGGATGCATCCTTTACCATCATGTTACTCATCATGTAAGGACGGTCAAATGCGATGTTGATGACCTTACCAAGCTGCATAATCAGCAGTGTGGAGATAGTCGGCATAATCTGAGGAACGGTTACATGCCAAATACGCTGAAGTCTAGTTGCACCATCGATGTAAGCAGCCTCGCTCTGTGACGGGTCGGTGCTCATCAGTGCTGCCAGATAAATGATTAAGGAATAACCAGCTGACTGCCAGATACCCATGATCCAGTAAATGATACGCCACCAGATCTTATTGGTCAAGAACGGAACACTCGGCGCACCAAAGATACCGATTACCTCGTTTAACAGACCATTTGCAGAGAACAACTGAGTGCTGATACCTGCGATGATAACCCAAGACAGGAAGTTTGGCAGATACAGAACGATCTGAGTCATCTTGCGCACGCCAGTGCTTCTCAACTCGTTTAAGAACAATGCAAGGAAGATCGGGAACGGGAATCCGATGATCAAATCACCAATGTTTAAGATCAACGTATTCTTTACTGCAAACCAGAACTCGCTCGATCCGAATGCCTCCTTGAAATATTTAAATCCAACCCACGGAGACTCCCAAATTCCTTTGAAAATGTTGTACTTCTTGAATGCAACGATAATGTACAAAATTGGCTTATATTTAAAGCAAATCAGCCAAACAATTGGAATCAGCATCATCACATACAGCTGCCAGGTATTTCTAAGGTATGTCTTCCAGTTGACCTTTTTCTTTGCTACACCTGGCGTCGTTTTGTTTGCCATGTCCGCAGCCCTCCTTATTTTTTTATTTTTTCTTCAGAAACTTTTCATAACTGATATACAAATTATAGCAAAATCACTGTCACAAATGCTATGCGTATTTGGTCTCTTTATTGGCAAAAACATTGCAATTTTTGCTCTTTTATTGTGCCATTTCTACACTTTTAGAGAAGAAACCATTTGGTCTTGTTGCATTTTTTTAGTATCAGACAAGTAAAAATGTCTTGATTTCAAAAGGTTTGATCTCAAATTGGACTTTTTGCCCATCAAATGCCAGCATTTTTTCCTGGTTTTCCATCAGATCGCACTCATACACGCTTTCTGGGCAAAGAGCGGACAGATCCCATGTTGCCTTTGTGCGAATACCAGACGACTCATAAATACGCACAATCAGGCCCTTTTCATCCTCTGAACGCTTTACAGAAGTCACAATGACATTCGGCGCTGATACCTTGCACATCGAATACACAGCTTTTTCAGCAAAAATAGATGGCTTTGCCTCTGGCGCTTCCCTTTGCAATTTGGTTGACAAAATTGGTTTTTCGTTTAGCAAACCTGCCTCCTGAACCACTTTTGCCTTTCTCCAATCGCCCTCATGTGGATACAGTGCATAGGTAAGCTCATGAACACCCTTGTCGGCATCCGGATACGGGAAAATACCAGAAGTCAAAAGAGTCAAACCAACTGAACTATCCTCAAATGAATAGCCAAAACGACCGTCATTTAACAATGCGACACCATACTCTGGCTCGGACAAATCGACAAAACGGTGAGCACATACCTCAAACTGTGCCCTCTGCCAGCTTGTATTTTTGTGAGTTGGGCGTTCGATTACACCATATGGGATCTCACATGCTGCTGTTCTTGTCATCAGATCAAAGTGAAACTCTGCCTTTACTAGCTGCTGCTCTTCTCTCCAATTGATCTTTGTCTTAAAGTCGATTCGTCTTGTATGAGCAAAAAATACAATGTCCTGCTCAACATTGGACGACTGATAGGAAAGTGTCGTGTGAAGAATTGCGCATACGCTGCCGTTTTGTGTCAGTTTGCACGGACTAGCTGCCTTCATCTTCCAGTGCTTTCTTGTATAGTAGGACTCGACATTCCATGCATCATAGTCCTTTGGAATATCCTCATAGACAACAAGCTCATTTCCAACCGTTCCTGACATAAGGATTTCTCTTTCTGCCAACTTATCATAGAGAGAGGTAATCTCGCCAAGTTCATTCCAAGAAACGACGTAGTAAGGAGTCTCAAGTGTCTGTTCCTCTTGCAAGGTGAATGGACTAAAGTTGTCTTTCAAAGATTCTTTTTCGCATTTCGTTGCTTCCAAATGCAGATATCCCTTTGCCGGAAGGGTCACTTTGACAAGTGTTGTGCCATTAGGAAGCTCTTGCTGGCTTCCTGCATTTTCAAAGGACACCGCTTTTTCATCGCCAACTTCAATACCGCATGACTGTAAGGTTTTCTGATCGACTGCAATGATCTGTTCTGCGTCAAAGCCAAGTGGGTTCCATACGGTAATACCCAACTTTTGATTTCCTAGAATTGCATCGACTGCTTTATTAATCACTTCATCGTCCATTGCCTGAATCTTTGCATAGTCGATATCGGACTGTTCATAAACTTCACCGATTGCAGAGCCTGGCAAAATATCATGAAACTGATTTAATAATAGAAGCTTCCATGCCTGATCGAGTATCTCTTTCGGATATGTATAACCATCTGCACCGTTTTTCTTTTGCATCCACCATGCAAGAGAAGCTAGCCATTCTGCCTGCTGATTCTTGTTCTCGCAAAGTCGATTGTTTTTCTTATTCTCAGCAATTGAGCTGAAGGTGCCGCGGTGATACTCCAAATACAGATCGCCATACCAGGTATTTAGCTTTTTGCCCTTCAAGTTTTCATCAAGTACCTGAAGATACTCATGAAGACCAGACAATTTTACCTTCGGTACACTTGGAATGCCATAGGAAAGACGCTTGCTCTCCTCAAGCATGCCCTCAGTTGGGCCACCACCGCCGTCCCCATAGCCGTAAACCGTCAAAACAGCATCGTTTAATTCTTTGTTTCGATAATTTTGCCAAGTTCCCATTGTCTGACTCGCATTCTGTCTTCCATTGTATGTTACCTCACGAACTGGCTTTTCAAAACGCTCTGGATACGACTCATAATTTTTCGTTGTGATATAAAGACCGGTCACACGGCTTCCATCGATTCCCTCCCAAGTGAAGGTATCGTCCGGCTGCTGGTCAGCATCGTTCCAACCCATCTTGGTTGTCAAAAAGTAGCGAATGCCACTTCTTTTCATGATCTGTGGCAATGCACCCAAGAAGCCAAATGCATCTGGCAGCCACAAAATCTCCTGATTTTCAATGCCGAGCTCTTCTTTAAAGAATTTCTTTCCGTACAGGATCTGACGAATTAACGACTCGCCGCTGGTCAGATTGCTGTCAGACTCAAGCCACATTGCACCGTCTGCTTCCCATCTGCCTTCCTTTACGCGTTCCTTTACCTGCTCGAAAATCTCTGGTGCCTCTTCCTTTACATATTCGTACAGCTGTGGCTGACTTAAAAAGAATCGGTACTCCGGATAGCGCTTCATCAAGTACAAAACAGTGGAAAAGCTTCGAACAGCCTTCTCTCTTGTCTGTCGAAGTGGCCATTTCCATGCCACATCGATATGAGTATGACCAAGTGCATAGACGGTTGGGCACTCGCCCCAATCCTTCTCGTATAGATTTTCCTTTAACCATGCACTTGCCTTTTTCAGTGACTCTCGATACTTTTTGCTTCCCTTCACGCGAAGATCTAACAAATCTCCTGCCTGATTTAACAGTTCCAGAAGCTTTCTTCGATTTTCATCTTCTGGACGAAGCTGCTTTGCCGTCTCAAGTGGAAGCTTCATATCATAGTAAAGTGCCTCTGCCTCTGGCTCTTTTGCAAACAGCTTTATATATAGGAAGTTACTCTTTCCTGGGCTGTTGACGTAGGCATACAGACGAATCTCATAGGACTCACCTGGAACAGCACTATCACTTAAAATCACCTCATGATGATTCAAATCCATCGCACAGGTCAGCTTTCCATTTATGTAGACCATGATCTGCGGATTATCGGTATTCCAGATGTCATCGGCACCAGTATCCAGTGAAAAGCCAACAATGCGTCCTTTCATTGCCTCGGTCAATGTCACAGAAAACGCAAATATTGCATGATAGTCTGGACCTCCCCAAGTATCTGTACAATCAAATTCTGGCCAATTGCTGCAGTCTTCTAATACACGGCCTCTTTTTGCATAGCCTCTTGTGTGAGTTGCATCCAGATTCGGCTTTATGCCGTATTTTGCACTCTCGTCAAGTTCACAGATCTGTGATTCTTGTTCAGAAGTTTTATTGTTTTCGTCTGCCATTAGATCCAAGAAGCGAACCTGTCGGATCACTTCAAGTGTCGTTCTTCGCTCGTTTTTTAAGCGATTCACATACGCTTCCACGCGATTTAAATAGTCTAGGGGTCTCATTTTTTTCCTCCCAATCAAATTATTTTAAGAAGATCGGATTTGCGATTGCAAGATTGTTCTCGCCACCGTCTGCGACAAATACGACCCATGCAGCATCGCCAAAGTCGAATGCATCCTGTGCCATCTCGTAGGTATAACCATCTTTGCTGTCTTTTGGTTAACGCCTGTGTAGAGCCAGATATGATCTACTGGCTTTTTGGAGAATACAGAAACGGCCAATTTTCCTTTCTTGTCGGTGAGTGCTGCCTCCTCACCAAATTTTGCACCGTTTACGCTTACTTCCATAACTGGACCGTTGCTGATGAAGCTATGTCCCTCGCGGATTGCCTGAAGAATTTCCTCTGGCTGATTCTTTTCATCTGTAAATACATAATTATGGATATTGGACGGTGTGTTGGACTGCTCTACCCAAGCAAGAAGTCGCGGCCATACCTTTGTGTAAAGCTGGGTCAGATAGGCTACCTTTTCATTCATCTGCTCTGGATAGATTTCTGGATGAGTTGTCATGGTATCCATCAGCCAATTTAGCCACTCAGTCATGCCAAAATAGTCATCACCATAAATGTTGTGGGTATCGCTTCCAGTTGTTGCTGTTAAGCGCTTTCCCTTCTCAAGAAGAGACAACCATTTATCGAATGCCTTTGTATTGATTGTGCCTGTTGCAAATGGGGTTGCTCCGTTCCAGATTTCCATCGACTCAAAGATTTCTGCCATATCCCAGAACTTGCTGTTGTAGCGGGTGGAAAAACTGATATCAAATGGATGATTCACCTGTGGAAGACCGCCTTTTTCGCGAATCTCTTTACAAATTCGAATAAATTCACTGCGAAGCTTATCATCTGTGCGGTCACTTCCATTTGGAATCTCATAAATCACATCGTCATCCACACCAAGCTGTAACACATGGCCGTTTGAAGTTGAAATCTCTTTTGAGACAATCGGCACAAAATCGTGTGCTTGTTTCCTCCACTCATCATGGTTTAATACATTGTGATGATCGCTCAGTGCGCCAAACTGCATGCCAAGCGACTTCATAGAGCGGCATACCTGATCTGGTGTCTCGATAACCGGATCAGTTCCGCCGTAAGCTGGGCTACTGTATACACTGTGATGATGCAAATCACCTGCCATCCAACCATTGTCAGTCAGATGTGCAATACGAGTAAGTTCTGACTGTAGGCTTGTCGTTTCATCTTTCTTGATTTCAAATGAGATCCACTCAGTACTATACTCTGGTCCATGGGTCACCTCTGCCTCATAGTTTCCGCATGGAAGAGTTGCTACTAACGTTCCATCCTCCTCTGTCACCAGACGGCGGAGTGAAAAACGGGTGCGAATCGTATGCTCTTTGTTGTCCCAAATTTTTACCTGCGCCACAATTGGCTGACCATTTTCGGTAACAGCAAATTGTACTTTTCCAAACTCACTTCCCGGTGCCTGTAAATTGTAATAATAGCCTGCCTGCCCTGCACATCTTTGAAGAAACTGTAACGTATTTAAAAGCTCCTCCGGATCTAATTTTTCAAGAAGCTTATCCGTTTTTTGTGTCTCCATCTGATTTTCTTTCTCTTCTGTTTCTTGTGTTGTCTCCATCTCTTTCCAAAGCTCGATCAGCTTATGAATCTTCATTTCTCTTTGCCTTCTCTCTTACACTTTTCTCTACTCAATTTGATATCTGCGAATTGTTCCGCTATTTTTCAACCTTTGTATCACTCAATCACAATTGCCTCTAATTCTGGTCTTGCAGCCTCGCCCCTGAAGCCCTCAATCACCAGATCCTTGCAATCCTGCGCATGAATTGCCTCTCCAAAGCAATCGCGCTCTTCCCCCTCGAAGGTAACACGGCTGTTTCGAATGGTAACACCATCTGCTCTTCTCATATAGAAGCCGGCACTTGGAATCTCCTCAATTTTCTGACCAAATCCCGGTCTTAAATCATATAAGCCCTTTGGCCACTTGCTCTTAGAATGAATTTTTACCTTTACATCCTCAAACAGCACATCCTCGATATGGTTTCCATCACTTCCAGACAAAAATACACCATTTTCAGAATCACAGGTGATATTTCTAAATGTAACACCTGAAATATGACCAGACTGCTTTTCTGGAACACGATTATGTGTTGTGATGCTGATCGGCTCTCCACAACCCCACCAGCAATCAGCAAAACGACGCGTCTCGATGATGATATTGGAGAACATTGCATTCTTTACATGACCGCCATCACGAATCTGAATGGAAATTCCGCGATTGCTTCCACTAATAATACAATTGTTTACCGTCAAATTTTCAAAATCTCCGGTTCCCTCTGTTCCAATCTTTAATGCAGCTGATGTAGAAATTAACGTACAATCACTGATTAACACATTCTTTGTTGGGCCATACTCCATGTTTCCTGCTGAACTCTTTAAGCAGATACAGTCATCTCCACACTCAATATGGCAGCCGATAATTCTTACGTTTGTACTGTGATCTGGATCA
>CAUCWU010000031.1 GCA_958446555.1 uncultured Lachnospiraceae bacterium
CTGCCCTTGAAAAGATCGGCTTTGCACTCAGCATCGCTTCACTGATCTGTTGCTGATGCTCAAATATTTATGTGACGCTCGGTGCCTCTATCATGGCACTTGCCGTCTCTATCTGCTCACGCTTCTTTGCAAATGAAGAGCATCGCTTCCATCCAATCGCAATTGCTGGTATTGTTATCAGCAGTATCTCTATTGTAATCGTTGCCTTCATGCTGTTCTTCTATCTGGTTCTGTATCCACAGCTGTTGCAGGATCCAACTTATCGAGATATGCTTGAGCAGATGCAGCAGATTCTAAACGGCCAGACAGACTCACTGTTTCCAACCCAGTCAGCTCCTGTTCAGGAGGTCGTTCCAACATTCCCAACTCCAACTGGAAATGGAGACACCATCTAATGAAAGCTGCGAAGTGACAAAGTATTTGTAGGTATCACATTATTAAACAAAGAAAGAAAACGGCACAGCCGATCGGTTTTATCCCATCAGCTGTGCCGCATTTTTTATTAGAAAATTTAATACAAATAGTGCTACTGCAATCCACAAATGCCAGTTTCGATAGTGGAAACTGCAAATCTTTCCTATCGACAAATAATGAATCCCCTGCCAACCCAAAAAGATAACAGTCCACCCAGCAAGATAGAGCACTGCCGGATGATAGAGCAAACTTTCAAGCAAATGCCCATGCACAAGTGATCGTAACGCTCTTGTCCCACCACAGCCTGGACAGTACCAGCCAGTGAGCCGATAAATTGTGCACGGTGCACCTTTTGCGATCCAGTCAAGATCTAGCAGATGCAATAGTGCAAGTCCACCGACAAAACACATACCACCTAGCAAAATCAGGCAAAAGAGGACATCCTCTGTTTTTATTTTGCCAGACGAATGACGCTTACTACCGGATACTTCTCGCACAGCGCATCAAACTCACTTTCTTTCCACTCTGCCGTGATCAGACCAAACTCACCAGCAATACCAGCATCTACTGTCTGAACTGCTGCAAACTGCTCTGCCACTGCCTGTGCATCGTCGCCCTTAACACGAACGAAATAGCTGTGAGTTGCCTCTAAATGGTCAGAAACAGCCATCTTGCCTGGCTCATATGGTGCAATCTCAGTTTTCTTTGGATTTCTCGCTGCACTGACAACATCGGCTACAACTGCTGATGCAGTCGGAAGCTTTCCTGCACCGGCACCATAAAACATCAGATCTCCCATGCACTCACCGCGAACCAAAACTGCATTCATGACATCATTTACTGCAAAGAGCGGATGCTCAGAGGTAATCATGACTGGACATACCATTGCACTAATGCTATCGTCTGAATTCTTTGTGCTCGTTCCAAACAGCTTAATGCGGCTGCCAAGAACCTTTGCATAGGCAAAATCAGACGCGGTGATCTTTGTGATACCCTCGGTGTAGACATCCTCATAGTCCACATATTTTCCAAATGCCAGTGAGGACAAAATTGCAATCTTTCTGCGCGCATCATGTCCTTCCACATCGGCAGCAGGATTTCGCTCAGCATAACCTCTCTCCTGTGCATCCTCAAGAACTGCATCGTAGTCAAGGCCTTCCTCGCTCATCTTGGTCAGCATATAGTTTGTTGTACCGTTCAGAATGCCGGTGATCTCAGTCACTGCATCGGATGTGATGCAGGAAACAAGCGGGCGAATAATCGGAATAGCGCCGCCTACACTGGCCTCAAACAAAAAGTTTACCTGATGTGCCTTTGCAATCTCAAGAAGCTCTGGTCCGTGTGCTGCAACCAGCTCCTTATTGGAGGTTGCAACATGCTTTCCTGCCTCTAAGCATGCCTTTACGAATGCATAAGCCGGCTTTGTTCCACCCATTGTCTCAACAACAATTGAGATCTCTGGGTCCTGTGTAATCAGGTTAATATCCTTTACAACCTTGTCTTCCATCACATCGCCTGGGAAATCGCGAAGATCAAGCACACAAGCAGGAACAATCTCGTCTCCTGCCTTCTTTGCGATGGTCTCCTTATTCTTTAGCAATACCTGAACGACTCCTGAACCGATATTTCCATATCCTAATACTGCTACCTTAATCATATATTATGTCCAACCTTTCCAGTTATGCGATTTTTCAGCTTTTGAGGTTTTATTCTTCGGTGTCCTCAGATACCTTCTCACCAGTGGACAGCCATCTTAGGTAAGCACTGATAAACAGATCAATATCTCCGTCAAGTACTGCGCCTGCGTTTCCGCTGCTGGCACCAGTACGGTGATCCTTTACCATCGTATATGGCTGAAGCACATAGGAACGAATCTGATTGCCCCATGCAATGTCCTTAACCTCGCCTCGAATGCCGGAAATCTTCTCTGCATTCTCCTGCTGCTTTAACATATACAGCTTTGCCTTCAACATCTGCATTGCCTTATCCTTGTTCTGGAACTGAGAACGCTCATTCTGACAGGTAACAACAATACCGGTCGGAAGATGCGTAATTCTGATTGCAGATGAGGTCTTATTGATATGCTGTCCACCGGCACCACTAGAACGGTAGGTATCGATACGCAGATCATCATCATTGATCTCAACATCCAGATCTTCCTCGATCTCCGGCATAACATCACAGGATACGAAGGAAGTCTGACGCTTTCCTGCCGCATTGAACGGGGAAATACGAACCAGTCTGTGAACACCCTTCTCAGACTTTAAATAACCATATGCATTCTCGCCGTTTACCTGGAAGGTGACAGACTTGATTCCAGCCTCATCACCGTCAAGCATATCGAGAACTTCAACAGAGAAGCCCTTGCGGTCTGCATAGCGTGTGTACATACGATACAGCATACCAGACCAATCACACGCCTCAGTACCACCAGCACCTGCATTCAGACGAATGATCGCATTGTTCTTATCATACTCGCCGTTTAACAGTGTGCTAAGTCTGAGTGCCTCAAGATTGGTTGTAAACTCATCAAGAGACTCCTGAATGACCGGAATTACCTCCGGATCATTCTCCTCATAGCCCATCTCAATCAGCTCACTGATATCATCATACTGAGAGGATAATGTCGTATAGCTCTTTACGGTATCCTCCAAGCTCTTTAACTCTCTTGTCATCTTCTGAGAACGCTCTGGATCATCCCAGAAATCAGCAGCTTCCATATAACGGGAAAGCTCTGCAATTCTCTCTTTTTTGGCTTCCAGATTCAAAGAAGCACCAAGCTCCTTTAACATCGGAACATAGGTAGACAGTGTATACTTAAACTGATCTAACTCAACCACTTTTCTTCCTCAACTTTCTTTTCTATAAAACTCTACAAAACTATTCTTCTCTAAAAAGATTTTTATTCAGCGAAGCGACCACAGCACTGCTTATACTTCTTTCCAGAACCACACGGGCACGGATCATTTGGCTGAATCTTCGGTGCATTTCTGCGAACCGGAGCCTTCACACCGCTGTCATCCTTGTTGGTACCAGTTACCTTGGCAACCTGCTCACGCTCTTCTGGCTTTTCAACCTTAACGCGGAACATCATCTTGACGGTATCCTCGCGGATGCTTCCCATCATCTCATTGAACATGTCGTAGCCTGCCATCTTGTACTCATTGAGCGGGTCACGCTGTGCATAAGCCTGAAGACCAATACCCTGACGAAGCTGATCCATATCGTCGATGTGATCCATCCACTTGCGGTCGATTGTCTTTAACAGAACAACACGCTCTGCCTCTCTCATGCTCTCTGGATCTGGGAATTCCTTCTCCTTATCGGCATAAGCCTGAAGCGCCATCTCAGTCAATGTCTCCTTAAGGCTTGCCTTCTTCATATTCTTGATTTCATCGGCAGACGGCATATACTCGGTGATCGGAATGATGGAGCGAAGCTCAATATTTAACTGTGCAAAATCCCAATCCTCCGGTGCCTGCTCATCGGAAATGGTACGATCAATTGTTTGGCTGACAATATCGCGAATCATCTTTAAGATGACATCCTTCATACTCTCTCCATCGAGAACCTGACGGCGCTCCTTATAGATAATCTCACGCTGCTCGTTCATAACCTCATCGTACTTTAAGACATTCTCACGAACGCCGTAGTTGTTGCCCTCAATCTTCTTCTGTGCCTTCTCAATTGCTGAGGTTAACATCTTGTGCTCAATCTGCTCACCGTCCTGAACGCCAAGTGCATTGAACATATTCATGATCTTCTCAGAACCAAACAGACGCATCAAATCATCCTCAAGTGAGATATAGAATCTAGACTCACCCGGATCGCCCTGACGACCTGAACGACCTCTTAACTGGTTGTCGATTCGTCTGGACTCATGACGCTCAGTACCAATGATCTTTAAACCGCCAAGCTTTCTGGACTCATCATCCAGCTTAATATCAGTACCACGACCTGCCATGTTTGTCGCGATTGTGACAGAGCCATGCACACCGGCACCGGCAACGATCTGAGCCTCTAACTCATGATATTTTGCATTTAATACATTGTGCGGGATACCGCGTCTCTTTAACATACCGCTCAAAAGCTCGGATGTATCGATATTGACGGTACCAACAAGCACTGGCTGTCCCTTCTTATAGGTCTCCTCAACCTCATCGCAGACTGCCTTGTACTTTTCCTTCTTTGTCTTGTAAACGGCATCCTGATGATCAATACGGGCGATTGGCTTGTTTGTTGGAATTTCAACTACGTCCATACCGTAGATATTACGAAACTCCTTCTCCTCCGTCAATGCCGTACCAGTCATACCGCACTTTTTGTCAAATTTATTGAAGAAGTTCTGGAAGGTAATCGTTGCAAGTGTCTTGCTTTCTCTCTTTACCTTTACATGCTCCTTCGCCTCGATTGCCTGATGCAGACCATCTGAATAACGTCTACCTGGCATGATACGTCCAGTAAACTCATCGACGATCAAGATCTCATCATCCTTTACAACATAGTCCTGATCACGGAACATCATATAGTTTGCCTTTAATGCCATGATCATATTATGCTGAATCTCAAGATTCTCTGCATCTGCAAGATTTTCAATATGGAAGAACTGCTCTACCTTATGAACACCCTGCTCAGTTAAGTTGATCGTCTTATCCTTCTCGCTGACAACGAAGTCGCCAGTCTCGGTGATCTCCTCACCCATTAACGCATTCATCTTAGAGAACTCAGCACTTGCCTCACCCTTTTCCAGACGCTTTGCTAAGATATCGCAAACCTCGTACAGCTTTGTGGACTTTCCACTCTGACCAGAAATGATAAGAGGGGTTCTTGCCTCATCAATCAAGATGGAATCGACCTCATCAATGATCGCATAGTGAAGACCTCTCATTACGAGCTGCTCCTTGTATACGACCATGTTATCACGAAGATAATCAAAACCGAGCTCATTGTTCGTTACATATGTGATATCGCAGTTGTATGCTGCTCTTCGCTCATCATTGTTCATGCTGTTTAAGACACAGCCAACCGTAAGACCTAAGAATCTGTGAACCTTTCCCTCATTCTCAGCATCACGCTGTGCCAGATAGTCGTTAACTGTAACGACATGAACACCCTCGCCTGCCAGTGCGTTTAAATAAGAAGGAAGTGCTGCCACGTTGGTTTTTCCTTCACCAGTCCTCATCTCAGCGATACGTCCCTGATGCAGTACGATACCGCCTGTCAGCTGAACCGGATAATGCTCCTCGCCCAACACTCTTCTGGAGGCCTCACGAACTGTAGCGAAGGCTTCCGGAAGGATGTCATCCAGTGTCTCGCCCTTTGCAAGGCGCTCCTTAAATTCTACTGTCTTATGCTGAAGTTCTTCATCTGACAGTGCAACCCACTGCTCACGCATACCAAGGATCTTGTCCACGATTGGCTTGATGCGCTTAAGCTCATGCTCGCTGTGAGTGCCAAATATCTTATTTATGAATCCCATGTTTGCCTCCTAATACTTATACCGATAGTACAACAGATTAATTCTATCATTTTTCCCATAATAATTCAAGCCATTTTAACTGTAAATAAAATGTATAAAAATTATCAAAACTATATCAAAATTATATTTACAAAATCACTGTTTTGTGCTATACTCTTGGTAAATAAATAAAGAGACAATTTATTTATTTCTATGATTCTATCGGAAGGAGCTGATTGTATGAAGTATATCATTACAGGAAGAAATATCGAGGTCACTGAGGGCCTAAAATCAGCAATTTATGAAAAGATCGGAAAACTAGAGCGCTATTTTACACCGGATGCAGAAATTCATGTTACATTAAGCGTTCAGAAGGATCGTCAGAAAATCGAGGTTACGATCCCTGTTAAAGGAAGCCTGATCCGTGCAGAGCAGGCAAGTTCGGATATGTATGTTTCGATCGATTTAGTAGAAGAAATCATTGAACGTCAGCTTAGACGCTATAAGACAAGACTGATCGCCAAGGAGCAGGATGGCGGTGACTTCTCAGAAGCCTTTATTGAGGAGGAAGAGGACGTTACCGAAGAGGCTGATGGCATCAAGATCGCGCGTGAGAAGAGATTCCCAATGAAGCCGATGAATCCTGAGGAGGCTTGCCTTCAGATGGAACTTTTGGGGCATAATTTCTTTGTATTCTACAATTGCGATGAGGATCGTGTCAATGTTGTTTACAAGAGAAAAGATGGTACTTACGGACTGATTGGACCTGAGTTCTAAAATTTAATTAAGTATGTTAGGGATGTCTCCAGATGGGGACATCCCTTTTTGATTGCTTTTTTAATGAGAAAAATCGTCTTTTATGTCGTTTTTGTTGCTTTTAGATCATATCTTGTCATGTTTTGTTGCTGTTAGCAAGTTATCTCTCCTAGCTGTTAGATATATTCTTATTGCAAGGAGGTGTTAATTATGGATTTCGAAAAAATTGGAATGCGCATTAAAAGCAGCAGAAAACAAAAGCATTTAACCCAAGAAAAGCTTGCAGAACGCCTTGACGTTTCTCCCCATTATATCTATGAGCTAGAACGTGGTGTGAAGACGATGAGTCTATATACACTCAATGACCTTTCGAATTGTCTGGAGGTTTCAAGTGATTATCTTCTCTACGGAAAGCCGAATACATACTCGGATTCACTGCCAGAGGATGCGTTGTCTGTCATGATTCGTGATCTTCCAGCCCAGCAGAGAGACCGCCTTGCCGATCTGCTCAAGGTGATGATGCCATATATCTCACTTGATGAATCAAAGTCGTCAAAATAATTTTACACAAAAAGAATCCAAACCAGTCGTTTCGGCTGATTCGGATTCTTTTTTATTCTGTTATTCGATTTTGCTGATAAATGCGAACCGTATCTCCATCTATGACAAGTGCACTGAGCTTTTGCCCATAGACGCAACCGGTATCCATATTGATGCAGCCTATTCCTATCACTTCTCTTCCCGCATATTTCTTCGCAATTATACAGGATGCCGAATAGAAATGCAAGCGCAAAAATTCACGGGCTATTTATGAAAACTCATAATAGCCCGTGAACATTATATTTTTATTTTACGTTAAATGCCTTAATACCCGGATATACAGCGCTTGCACCAAGCTGTTCTTCAATACGAAGAAGCTGATTGTACTTTGCGACACGCTCGGATCTGGACGGTGCACCAGTCTTAATCTGGCAGGTGTTAAGTGCAACTGCAAGATCAGCAATTGTGGTGTCAGCAGTCTCGCCAGAACGGTGAGAAGAAATTGCTGTGTAGCCTGCCTTGTGAGCCATCTTGATTGCCTCAAGTGTCTCTGAAACAGAACCGATCTGATTTAACTTGATTAAGATTGCATTTCCTGCACCAAGCTCGATACCCTTGGAAAGTCTCTCGGTGTTGGTTACAAACAGATCATCACCGACTAACTGAACCTTATCGCCCAGTCTCTTGGTGAGCTTCTGCCAACCTTCCCAGTCTTCCTCGTCCAGACCATCCTCGATTGAGATGATCGGATACTTCTCGCAAAGTGCTGCCCAGTGTTCAATCAACTCCTCAGCAGTATACTCGGTTCCTGCCTTTGGAAGCTTATAGTAGCCCTTACCTTTCTCACTCTTCCACTCTGAGGATGCTGCATCCATAGCAATTCTGAAATCTCTTCCTGGCTCATAGCCTGCCTTCTTCACAGCCTCAAGAATCGTCTCAATTGCTTCTTCATCAGACTTTAATGCCGGAGCGAAACCGCCCTCATCACCGACTGAGGTTGCAAGTCCTCTGGACTTTAAAATAGAAGCAAGTGCATGGAATACCTCTGCACACCATCTTAAGCACTCCTTAAAGGAAGGTGCACCAACCGGCATGATCATAAACTCCTGTACATCCAGACCGGAGGAAAGAGCATGGCATCCACCGTTGATGATATTCATCATTGGAACTGGAAGACGATTTCCAGAAACGCCGCCAAGGAAACGATACAGCGGAATGTCTAAGGAAGCGGCAGCCGCACGGCAGGTTGCAATCGAAACTGCAAGGATTGCATTTGCGCCAAGCTTTGACTTATCCTTGGTTCCATCTGCCTCGATCATCGCCTTATCTACTGCATAAATATCAGAAGCATCCATTCCTCTGATTGCATCATTGATAACGGTATTAATATTTTCAACAGCCTTTGTTACACCCTTTCCAAGATAACGGCTCTTATCGCCATCGCGAAGCTCAAGTGCCTCAAATTCTCCTGTGGATGCACCACTCGGCGCTGTTCCTCTTGCTACAGTTCCGTCCGCTAAAGTGACCTCTGCCTCAACAGTCGGATTTCCTCTGGAATCCAAAATTTCTCTTCCTACAACCTTTTCAATCTCTAAATAATCCATGATACTACCAAACCTTTCCTTTTCTTTCCACTGGTCTCCAACGGGAGAAAACTCCCGTTTCAGCAGTATGGAGCCAATGGTTATTTTGCGTGAAGTTTGAAGTTGTATTCAGGCTTTTTACATTTTTCTTTGTGTTAGCCATTACAACTATTTGTTAGTTTATACTAATTGTTTTCAAAATGCAAGTAGTTTCTGGCTGTTGAAAATTTTATTCAGTTAACGTGTCAGGCAATACTATAAAACCCATTGCCCAAATTAAATTTTACTTGACAAAAACCATATGAGATAGTATAATCTTATCTATGTTAGATATATCTAACCAATATTATACATCGCTAATTTCAGAGTAACTTCTTTCTGCGGTGTATAAATATATCTTTTTGTCATATCATTTTTATATGATATGGATTCGATTTTTTTAGGAGACGAGTATGGACCATTATTTGATTGAGCATTGTGCACCGACTTTGGCATCGATTAAGACGGCCAATTTGTTTCGTGTCTGTTTTGATAAGCAAAATGAGGTTTTTGATGCTGTGCGCCGCTGGAATCGCGAGCTTCGCGATAAGGGTGTTTTATGCTTTTGCCTCTGCCTTCATGAACACACAGCTTTAATCTATGTGGTTCGTTTAAGCCGCCTGCAGACTGATCTGTCTGACCCGGCTGTCAGTGAGTTTCTTTCCTCCTTCGGCTATGAAAGCAAAAATGCCATTGACGCCCTCCTCGTTCTCAGACAGCATCTGATGCAGTCTGGCACGTTTCCTCACGAAATCGGAATTTTCCTTGGCTATCCACTTGCGGATGTGAAGGGTTTTATTGTAAATCACGGCCACAACTGTTTGTGCTGCGGCGACTGGAAGGTTTACAGCGATCCAGAAAATGCGATTGCAACCTTCAAGCGTTTTGGTAAATGCAAACAGATTTACCGCAGAATGTGGGCACAGGGAAAGGATCTTCGCCAGTTGACAGTCAGCGCATAAAAGCCTGACTGGTTTGACAAATACATTTTAAATCAAAGGAGAATGATTATGAGCAAGGTAGCTATTGTTTACTGGAGTGGAACAGGAAATACAGAACAGATGGCAGAGAGCGTAGCAGAAGGTGCTAGAGGAGCCGGTGCTGACGTAACCGTTTTTACTTCTGCTGAATTTGATGCTGACAAGATGGATGAATTTGATGCAATCGCTTTTGGCTGCCCGTCTATGGGTGCTGAGCAGCTTGAGGAGGATGAGTTTGAGCCGATGTTTACTGCTTGTGAGGCAAAGCTTTCTGGCAAGAAAATCGCTCTGTTTGGTTCCTATGGCTGGGGTGACGGCGAGTGGATGAGAAATTGGGATGAGACTTGCCGTAATGACGGTGCTGTAATGGCTTGCGATTTTGTTATCTGCAACGACGCGCCAGATGATGACGCAAAGGCTGCTTGCGAGGAGCTTGGAAAGGCACTTGCATAAAGCCAACATATACTATTACAAAAAGACCCGAAGGCTACATCGCCTCGGGTCTTTTGATTTTGCGCGCTTTATCCAATCAATTTTTTAGTCGATTGTGTAATCCAGACAAGAGCGGATTGCGGTATGAGGTCTTACCTTTCCGTTTGCAACTGCTACATGAGCTGGATGTACCGAATATCCCTTTAAGGATGCCTCATCAGTAAAAGTGGAATCTAACATCAAATCAGCATTGGAGCTTTCTAATCCATTTGTATTTACATGAATCTCAACCAGTCCTGGAATCTGTCCTGCTAATCCTTCTAACCCTTTTTTAATCTCTGCCTTGATTGCTTCTTTCTCTTCTTTTGAATACTCACTCTTTAATGTCCATAAAATAACATGCTTTACCATTTTTTCTCTCCTGTTTTTTTAATTAATTTTACTCGTGGGGTCAGGCACGGATAAACTAGCGTTTATCGTGAACTGACCCCAAGTTGCCTATCAAACTCTTACAAAACGAATGCGGTCTAATTCAAACAAATCTTCTTCCCCTTCAGCGAAGAATTGAAGTGCGATCTCATATCGACCACTTTTACTTAGCTCGATTGGTGCTTTCCATATCGTTTCCTGATGGACATCCTCTATATTGATCACACCAACTGACTCTCCATTTGCCAGAATGCTGATTCCACACTCCTTAAGAGCAGTTCCCTCGATCTGAATCGACCACTTGGCATCTTCTTTGAAATCAATATAACGCCACTTTACACTGCAATCATCAGTGATATGTACCAGTGGGAAACGTCCATCTTTCTCGGTGAGATAAGTACCGCCATTGATACCGCACTGCCATCCGGCCTCAATGTCTTTTTCTGCGTCAAGTCCATGCAAAAATCCCTGTGAAGTCATACCTACCTGCTCAATGAATGCCTTCTCCTCATCCACCTCAATGCGCTCAACACGGGCGCGGCGCGCATATTTTGTATTGTTGGAAGATCCATGATAAAATACATACCACTGATTTTCGATTTTAATGATGGAGCCGTGGTTATTCCAGCTCTGCGGATCAATGCCAGTATTGTCGATGATTCTTCCTCTTCTCTGATATGGGCCTGTCACTGAGCTACTTACTGCATAATCAAGGCAAGTCGGACGACCACCTTTTCGATGCGTCTCATCAATAAATTCACTTGCATAGACAAGGACATAATGCTTACCAATTTTTCGAAGTGATGACGCTTCATGAAAGCCCTGTCCGTCTGCATCTTTATTGATCAATGCCTCTTTGTAGCTTTCTGGGCGAAGTGTGCACATATCCTCATTTAACTCTGCCATATGGCAATGTCCCTGTCCCCAGGTGTAGTAATATTTGCCATTGTCCTCAAGCACAGACGGATCAATTCCTTCAATTGGCTTTCCGCCCATTGTGATCTGAACTGCATCCTCAAATGGTCCATATGGCTTTTTGCTCTTTGCAACTCCCTCTGTTCCATCTGAAAGACAGAAATAAAAATAGTACCACTCGCCCTTCTTGGCCACATCCGGTGCCCACAAAAGTCCATCTGACCACGGCACACCTTTCTTAATGCCCTCATCTGCATATTCATCGGTCGATGCCAGTACCGGTCCGTGGTCAGTCCACTGTGTCAGATCAGATATTGGTGCTGAGTATACATGAAATTTATGGCAGCAATACTCGCCATCAAACTCATCCTTTGAACCGTACAGGTATACTCTTCCATCAAACACCTTCGGTTCGCCATCTGGAATATAAATTCCAAGCGGCAAAAATGGATTTTTTCCACACTCCATATCAAAACCTCCTCTATAAAAAATTTGACCTTAACTGAAAATCATGATACCATGGAAAGCGATTGTTGGCAAATGGTTATTGCCAAGGAAAGGACTTTTTTATGAAACACGTTCAACTAAAACATTCTCTTTTACTGCTTTTGACTGCAGCGATCTGGGGCTTTGCCTTTGTTGCCCAAAGCGTCGGCATGGACTATGTAAAGCCGTTTACTTTCAATGGTGTGCGCTCTGCAATTGGCGCACTGTTTCTTGTTCCATGTATCTTTCTTTTTTCAAAACGTCCTGTGTCTATGCAGGAAGCAAACGATACCTGTGCCCCAAAACAAAACTCGTCCATACAGGAAGCAAGTCCTTCTGCGCAGACCGTTAGAAACAAAAAGGACCTTCTCCTCGGTGGCATTTGCTGTGGAATCGTGCTCACAGCTGCTTCCTCTCTTCAGCAGATTGGCATCTCCTATACAACTGTCGGAAAAGCAGGATTTTTGACCGCAATCTATATCGTGCTTGTTCCGATCTTAGAACTGTTTTTAAAGAAAAAATGTAGT
>CAUCWU010000032.1 GCA_958446555.1 uncultured Lachnospiraceae bacterium
ATCGCGATACCTTTTTCTAAGATAGCCGCCATCAGCTCGCCAGTATTATTAAATTGTTCTGTGGCTATATTCTTATAACCTTGCTCATTCAATACCTGAAATGCATAGGACAGCATATAATAGATGTTTTGAATCGGTATCACTTAATCGTACTCCTTAGATTTTCGCTCCAATCTTTCACCTTCATAGGTTCATCAAACCAGTATTCTTTCAATAAAGGTATCAGCTCATATTCCACAACACCATAAAGCCAACTATCGTCAATTGTATCAGGCTGTAAATTACAGAAGTAGCTGTGACCAATACAGAACCCTTCGCCCAGAGATTCATCGACGGAAATCTCTCTATTCAAACTCTCGACGCAACTGATCAGTTTGTTGAACTTCTCATTATCTAATGCCATGCGGTACTCACGGAACCCCGGAGTCTCAAAACCCGGCTTAATATCAAAGAAAGCAAACCTTCTACGAAGTGCATAATCCAGCATAGCCAGGCTTCTGTCTGCAGTATTCATCATGCCAATAATATAGACATTCTTCGGCACTGCAAACTTTTCATCCGAATACAGAAGCTGTAGCGCATTTCCTCGCTTATCATTTTCAATCAGCATAAACAGCTCGCCAAAGATCTTACTCAGATTGCCGCGATTGATTTCATCTATGATAAAGAAATACTCATTATCACTATCTACCTCGGCCTTCTTGCAGAAATTGTAGAATGCCCCCTTCTTCAGTTCAAATCCTGTAGCAGATGGACGAAAGCCCATAATAAAATCTTCATAGGAATAACTCTGATGGAACTGTACCATCATGACACGCTCTACATCTTTTACCCCCATCATAGAATAGGCCAAGCGCTTAGCAGCATATGTTTTTCCTACTCCTGGTGCACCCTGCAAGATAATATTTTTCTTATTTCTAAGCAAGCCAACTAATCTGGTATAATTATCTTCAGACATGTACACATCATCCAGGAAATTTTCTGCTGTGTACTCCGGATAGGCAATTTCCTGCTCATCATCTGTAATATCGTCTTCCTCAAACAAAGCCTTAATTTCTTGTACGAAGTCACTATATGGCGTAATATCGGTCAAAGTCTTCTGAGGGGACTGATGATTAATTGTCCAATCGCCCTTGTTCGTCCAATTTACTTTTCTAACATTGGAATATTCATCTGTGCGATCTGCATCATATTCATAATCAGACTCAACAATTCCTTTGCCAAGAATTCCATTATTGCCTTTTTTAACGTATACCACGTCGCCAATCTTAATATCATGTACAAACTGCCAAGTAGCATGAGCTGAATTCTTATAGGAACTGCTATCACCGTATTCTTTCTTCATCTGCTGTTTCATTTCATCCTTAGAGCTGAATACTCCAAGATCTCCAATCTCGCCCCAGCCCAGAAGCATATAACCGTTCTTATAACACTCTTCCCATTTATCAGCGTTTTGTCCTGGAGCATAAATCCAGTAATGAACTGTATCGACATCACTATCTGCAAGAGCATCGCTATCATTCGTTTTCTTACTCTTTGCATCAGAGACACCTTTTTTGAAAATATCCGATGCCATCTCCGCTGTTAATTCCACTGACTTGCCTGCTTCAGTAAGTGTCCACACACCTCTTACGCTTTTATCAATGTATCCCGCTCCAACGAGATAGTTTCTGGCGAAAGCAACTTCATTTTCAAATTTGTTAACCTTCGTTTTCCCTCTGGTTTCGCTTACTATCTCATCCGACAAATGCTCGTTTTCTATAATTTTCTTTCTCGCTTCTACCGGTGTCGCAGATCCTCCTAAATCGCGTAACGCCTGTAGCAATGGCATAAACCACTTAAGAAATTCTGCTTTCGAAGTCTTTTTACCTTTTTCAGCAGCCTTTTCCTGATTGACTTGCTCAGAGATCACCCAGGCCGTATAGGATAAATCAGGAAAGTTCTTGTATTTATATTCACCTGCATCCAGAGCTTTCTTACACAAATCCTTTATTTCAAGATAATCTGCAGCATACGGCACTTTCTTAAGCTTCTTCTCGGCTGCGACAACAAACTCGCCAGACATATTCTGGACATCTGCTATAAACCAGCGGTTTCTGGAATCCAAGTTGATAAATGTATAAGGACGAATCCAATAAAGGCCCATCGTAATATTCCAGCGAATGCAAAGCTGATCATGTACCTTGTCATAAGCCTCGGAGAATTTCTGACGGTTATCCTCTGTGTCATTGTCAGCCAATGCAAGAGCTACCTCAAACAAACTCCACAAGTTATCAATATCATTTGCTTTTCTATCATCCTTAAATCCATAAAACGTTGCCTTTAGATTATTAAGAACCGGAATTCCATCAAAATTGCTCGGCACAGTTGCAGCAATTCCAAACTCTGACGCTATCCCGTTAAGAATAGCAATTCTATTAGCATTTGTTATTCCCTTGTTGAATGTGCCAAAGATGGTGAACGGATCAATATCAATAATCTCATCACCACTTTCAAGTTTCGGAACACTAATTCCAACAGTGTCATACACCGCATACATTTTCTGAATAAGAGTCTTTCTATCAGTTTTGAAAGGAAGAAGCTTAGTAGCAAACTCCGTGTAAAAATCTATCCAATCGTATTGCATTTAATAAAGTACCTCCTTATGCATTATCCCAATTTTGAACTACCAAGTGGCTCAAATCCACAAGATTCCAACATCTCATTAATCTCATATATGCTATTCTCGGCACATGAGCTTAATACGCATCTATAAGCATTATTTTGTGGATTAGTTGGCTTTATATTGAAATCGGTTTTCCCAACTAACATTTCTGCTTCAGGCACTGAAAGCTGCAATCCGTAACACAATCCCAAAACCGTTTGAATTGTTGTGGGATATTCTTCTTCATTTCTTAATCTCTGTATTGTACGTTCGCCCACCAATGAGGCGTCTGCTAATTTCTTATTAGAAAGCTTTTTCTCTTTCATAAGCTGTACCAATGTTTCAGAGAAGGCTCCTGGATACAATCTCATTGCATCAGCACTTCGACTTGCTCTCTGAATTTGAGATAACAATGTTCTGTTGTGAGCATTCATCTCAAATGAGTATTCTTGTGCTGCCACCTGACTCGGTGTCTTGTACATCATTTGGGTATAGTATTTTTGTCCCTGATACTTCGACTGATAACTATATCCCTTATCAAAAGCAAGACAACATTCATCCATGTGAGATAAAGCATACTGTGTAAGTTTTACTCGCCCATCTGAATGTATGATATACTTCTCATCACCAAGGCAAACATGGCCCTCAACATAAACAAACTTTCCTGTATCAATGGCTTTTCTAAAGTCTTTATTTAAACAATACGCCTTAAATAAATCAGCTGATGATATTGTGAATGATTGATTATCCGTCAAGGCTGAGGCATCAAATGAAAATGGAGTAACATATTGTCCATTAACATATGTAAATGCACCATCAACTTTTGCATACCCCATTTCTCTTATGCGCATCTTAACTGCCTGTTTTGATAATCCGTAGAAATCAGCTAATTCTGAAATCATTTTCTCGATTTGATAACCATCAGTACCTTCAAAATGGATATGATACTTTTCTATGAGTTCTGAAATTTTTATTTTTGCTGTATTGGTTGGCATCAAGATATGTGGAGCAACACCGTTAGCTTGCCACTCCATCCAATCTACAGCCTTCCACTTTTCTGAATCTTTTGCATTGCTACCTATAGAACACTGTATTATTTTCCCTAATTCATCATTTGCTCCAAGCATCTTCATCAAAGCATGATACGGTTGATGCCTATACCAATGGAAGCACTCATGCGCAATGGTAAAGTTCACAGTACCTAAGGTTCGCTCATAATAAACACGAGGGTCTATCAAAACTGTTCCACGTTTGGCATTTCTGATAACGATATTCTTGTTTTTATCCTTAATATTTCCGTCTTCAAAAACAACCAAACCAAAAATATCAAGTTCTGATGAAAGTAACGAATCTTCTATAATCAAAAGGCCCATATCCTCTGCAATCTTTCTAATAGGAACAGGTACCGGTTCCTGTAAAGCCAAAGGATAATATTTCTCCAAAAATTTTGTAGCTTCATTTTCAAAAGCATCTCTGGAAATAATCGGTACTAATTCACCAGAATACTTGTCATTATCTGAATCTTCCTGTTGCTCACATTCATTAATATTTATAATTTCAAAATCTGTTAATTCCACACCTAAAAGAACGTTACACTTTACATCAAGCCATTTTTCAGTAAACGAAACTCTACCAGTTGAAGATATGGAATGTTCGATATCACAACTTACGATTACAGAAAAACTAATCGCACCATCATCCACTTGTTCAATATGGATTACATTTTGGATTTCAATATCTGATAGTGTAGCTTTATTCTCTTTCACTTTTTCCGTCATATAATCAAGAACAGCGTCTTTTATCTCATCATATCTTCTTTGGTCGATTAATTTTTGTAAAGGACTTTCATCCTGAGCATCATAATAGTCTAGTCTTGAATCATTCAATTCTTTTCGTACTGCTCTCCAGTTTTTCATATACATGTCCATATATGCAATGAATGTAGAATTATGCGTACGTTCCCTCAAATGAATCAATTCATGTAAAATAACATATTCTAAACATTCAATAGGTTTTTGGGCCAACTGCAGATTAAACCACAGCTTCTTTTTTTCAGTGTTACAGGTTCCCCAACGCGTAACCATATATTTTGTTTGCCATGACTCACAGTGAAGCGCAGTAATTTGTTCCCATTTAGGAAGAAGTCTTTCTATCTCAACTTTTAGTAAGCTACGATACTGCTCACGCACATAGTTTTCTCGTTGCTTAACCGTACTATCTTCTCTCATTGAGAGAATCACTTTATCTCCTTGAATTTCAAAGCTGTTCTTTTGAGCATCTGGTACAAAGGATAAGTAATACTGTTTCCCCCAGATGTACATAGTTTCACCGCTAACATACTGTCGCTTAGCACTTCTTGGTTGCTGCTGGAACTTCTCAATTTGTTTTTTTATCCAACTGAGATTGGTTCGAGCATACACCTCGATTGCCTTATCATCCATTGATAATGGTGCCGAAACAACAACATGTCCATCAGGCGGTTTTATCTGAAGGTGCATGTTCTTAATATTCTTTTTTTGAATATCAATCGGTATGCCCGAAATCACAATTCTCATCTATTAATATTCCTCCTGCTTCTCAATAATCTTGTACAGATGTTCAACCTCTGTATCATCATTGAGAATTGCAAACAACGCTCTCTTGATTCTTCTTTCTTTGATTGAATCCCCACGAAAACCACTCATCTTACTATCCATAACAGCTTTATGAAGTTCAATAGCCAACGCTTCATCTCCGCCAACATTATCATATAATGCTTGCATGGCTTTACTATGTCTCACACTTTCAGGATAGTCTTCATTTTCTTCCGGATGGTCAACATTCTTTGCGAGTTTAATATATTCATCAAGAAGTTCCTTATAGGACAAAACGCCCTTCTGTCTATCTTGAATCAGTTTATCCAAAATCGCTGACATCTTTTCATAGTATTTTGGATTTACAGTTACCTTTTCTACCATTTTACGACGGATATTGTTTTCAATTGCTTCGGCCGCACCTTCTTTCTGACCAGAAGGCGTATCTTCTCCGGTCATCGTCTCACCTTGATCCATTACGAAATCGAGAAGTGTTAGGTCATCAAATTCACCAATTTTGATACTATCAGAAGCCATAATGTAATTATCAATAAGTTTGCGCATATCCGGTTCATATGCCTTAAAATCTAAGAAGTCGCCGCTCTTGTTTCCAATAGTCTGTTTAAGTTCAATATAAAAATGAACTTTATTCTCATAATCATTCATTTCCGCTGCCGTGCATTCGTCAACCATGTATTGTTTAGCTTCTGCAAATGCACGAACTAAACTACTAACAAGCTTATATAATTTTTCTCTAAGGCGAGCATAGATTTCATCCATGTCTTCGCTCATACCGGAAACTCCACAGAAATAATGCAAATACTGCAGATCTTCTCTTGGTGCTTCAACGCCTTCACAGAGTTCTTCCAATTCCTCGTAAATCTCTTTGAAATGTTTAATTGATTCGGCAGCTCTGTCTTTAAGAAGTCCATCTACATCTTCAGGGGCATAGTTCTCAAATGCTCCAGATGTGTACTTATCCATAGCATTTTTCAAATTTCCAAAAAGCTGCTTGTAATCCACAATATAACCAAATTCCTTGGTATCACCATCTAATCTATTTACACGACAGATAGCTTGGAATAAACCGTGGTCTTGCATACTCTTATCAATGTAAAGATATGTACAAGGAGGTGCATCAAATCCTGTGAGAAGCTTATCAACTACAATAAGTAGCTTCATATTCGCAGGCTCATTGATAAACTTTTCCTTTGCCTCTTTCTCAAATTCCTCCACTTTCTTCTGAATAGAAACTTTCTCCGGAAGATTGTCAGGATCAAGTCCTAACATGCGAAGATAAATCTCATATTTTTCAAAAGTCTCTGTTTCCTCATCTGCACTTACGGTATCTGTTCTGAGGTCTCCTGCCTGTGGTGTATATGATGAAATGATTGCACATTTTTTAAACCCACGCTGCTGGAAAATTTCATAATATTTGCATGCTGAATAGATAGAATCCGCTACAAGAATTGCATTTCCATTACCATCCATCAAACGAGGTTTCAAATCAAAATCCTGAATGATGTCCCAAGCAACACGCTCAAGTCTTGAACGTGAACTATAAATCTTCTGCATGCTTGCCCATTTTTCTTTCAACTTTGCCTTTGCTCTGCTTGAAAGCGTACGAGTCTTTACATCAAACCACTGGTCAATCCTGTCATGGACTGTAATATCCTGTGGAATATCTCTATATTCGTATCTTAAATCAAGTACAACACCATCTCTAACCGCTTCATTGTATTTGTAGCTGTGGATGTATGTTCCGAAAACTTCGATACTTGTTTTCTTATCTTTCTTTAATAACGGTGTACCTGTGAAACCAATAAAGATTGCTTCCGGCATAATTGCCTGCATTGCTGCATGTAATTTACCAGACTGAGTTCTGTGACACTCATCAACAAATACAAAGATTTTACCCTTTGCCTTAAAATCGGCAGGAAGCGCTTTTTTTAACTCATCAATATACTTGTCGTAATCGGATTCTGTAGCTTCGCCACCACGACGGCCAAACTTATGCACCAATGAACACAACAGTGAATCATCATAAGAATTCAATTTTTGAAGCAAGTCATCACAACTCTTGGTTCTGGTGATTTTTTCATCGACGCCGATATAAGTCTTTTCAATCTGTTCATCCAGCTCATCCCTGTCTGTTACAATAAGCACGCGAGGATTTTCTTCTTGACAATTCGCAAGAATCCATTTTGAAAGCCAAACCATAGTAAGTGTTTTACCACTACCCTGAGTATGCCAAATAATGCCGCCACATTGCTTTGCCAATCTGTTCTGCGTACGCTTGATGCCATAAAACTGATTGTATCGACATACCTTTTTGATTCCTTTGTCATACACAACAAAGTTTTCAATAAGGTCAATAAAACATTTTTTATCAAACATCTGGTAAAGTTGCTGTAAGAGCAGATTATCAATATGGTCGCAATAGTCCATTATGCGTGCATCTTCCGGATCACGCTCATCTTCATTTTCATGAAATCCATCCGGCTTCCATTCCATATAATATTTTTCACCGGTCAGTATTGTTCCATAGCGAAGACCCTCTATTTCATTACCGGCCATACAGAATTGCATCGTCGTAAAGAATGGCGCAATGAATCCATCTTTCTGGTTTGTCAGATTTTGACGAATACCATTAGAAACAGAGACACTACTTTTCTTCAATTCAATGACAGCCATCGCAATACCATTCACATAAATTACGATGTCTGGTCTCTTTTCCTGACGGTCAACTACTGTAACTTCCTCCGCAATCGCAAAATCGTTATTAGTAGGTGCTTCAATATCCATAAAGTAAACTGTCTTCGGTGCTCCGTCGGCTGTTTCCTTTACCTTTGCACCGTATTTCAAAAGGGAATAGACTTTATGATTTGCATCATACAAACCATGTGTCATATCATCTGCTGCTTTTACTAGTTCAGAAACAGCACCGTCAATTAACTTCTGGCTGTATCCGCTAAGGCGTAAGTACGCACGAAGACGGTCTTCACGGATGTTCTTATTTGCGGCGTCTTTTAAATTGCCTAAATATTCATAATCAAGGATATCTCTATCCTTAAAGAAGCTAACTACACGATCTTGGGTAGCTCTTTCAGTGTCGCCAATACTCATGCGTACATTCCTCCTTAAACTAATCGTATTTTTCCTGTAAGCAAGTCGCTCATCATACCTTTTTTAATGCTCGAATATTTATCACACTTACGCTGATGAAGAGTGATGAGGTGGTCGAGGTTGGCAAAATACTCTCCTATTTTTTCTTGTTCTTCTACTGATGGCATTAAAATCCGCATCATCTGTGACGGCTTCAAGGTAAAATGCCTCATAGTTCCGCCAGCCGAAGCAGTATCAACATAAGACTTGGCATTAGTTGTTTCAAAATATGTTTTCAAATATTGTCCTACTAACTCCCTTGATTTAGATGTTCGTGCATATAAAACAGCTCCGCCTTGTACATAAATTGGCTTTTTATCAGTAATTAAAAGACTTTTTCCAATCTCACCTCCGCCGTTAAAAAGAACATCATCCTTGGTTGGTGCACCTGTTCGATTTTTATAAAACTCATATCGTTCTTGGGAGATAAATAGCACACCATCTGTATTCTCGTTTGTAACATCACTGGCTCTAATATATGGAACTCCTGATTCTGACCATTCAGAATTGGGAATTCTTGCACTGTCTTTAATCTCACAAACCTCTCCGAGCTTACGCTGTTCCCAAGCGTCAGTAAATCCTGGCAAACGCATTTCTGGAACTGCGGCATCCTTTTGTGGAAACATTTTTGATAAACATCCATTTTTAACAAACTTCATCTTATTTACAACTTTTGTTTCTGCTGTCATTAATAACTGCACTTCATTTAATGATTGTACTATTTTCTCCTGTTCATCAAATGGCGGTACCAATATCAATGTCTCTGAAATAGCGCCTTTTGATATTGATGACACTTTTATACCTGTTATATATGGCAATATTTGATTGTGAAATAAATTGGAATTCATGTAATATCCTAACCACCCCGGAGCAAAATCACCTTTTTTCACTCTACACGGAATAGTATGAAGTCCTGCAACAAGCTTGCTATCACCGAGATTCTGTACCTCTGTAACTTTTCCAACAGTTTCGTCCTCCGCCGTATCTGCAATAACAATGTCACCATCCTGAAGTAATTGAGTCGATGAAGATAACAGTGATAAATCATTTACGTATGGAATTTCTTCTTTACAATTCAATACTTCTGGAAATTTTGTCAAAATATCGCCATAGTGAATATTTCTTACAGCTCCACCGCGATTATTTAAATTTTCGCGTGACAGAGTATTATTAGATAACACTCTAAATGTTTCGTCAAATGTTTGAAGTTCCCAGTCTACTGGAATATCGCCAATCTCTGTGTGCTTTAATTCTCTTACCATTTGAGGCCCATCCTTTCCAGATGGCTCTTTACTTTTGCCTCATAATCAGCAGTCTGCTTCATAAGGTCAGGAAGCGTATTTTCATAACGTTTAGACAGTTCAATAATTCGATCTGCGAGCTGATGAGAAATAGCTGCATACAAATCATTAATACCTGTACCGATGGCGTAATACCACTTTTTGTTTACCAGTAAATCCATGATTTCATCATCTGTTAAAATTGCATATCGCTCACGAGCCTTCTCATCAAGTTCTTTATCCATCTCCTTGATAAGTTTTGTTGAATCCTCTGATTTCTTAGCAAGATCATAAGCAGCTTTAAGTTCTGCATAATCGTCTGCATATGCTTCCGGCACTGGTGCTTCTGCCCGTGCCATTGCCAGTGCATATGCAACGGATGTCTTTGTCACAGTACCTTTTTCTGTATAAGCCACTTCTAGAATAATATTGTTACTAATGTAATCCACATACTCCTTCTTCTTCATAGGAAGCATGCCCTGCAATTTAACAAGTCCATCAATCAGTGGAGTATGAATATGGCTCATGATTTCATCCATCTTTTCTTGGATATCTTTGCTCTTTACTTTTCCACCTTCAGCCACATCAGACAAAACGGAATCCTCTGCAGATTCTTCAATTAAAGAGGTAAGGCGAGAGTCTGTTTCTGCGACAAATTCTACAAGGGCGTCCATTGCTTTTTTCTCTTCAGGGAGTAGTTCGGAAATAATAAGCTCTTTGGGTATAAGTTTTCCTTCCCATCCTGCAACTTTCAGTTCCGGATTTCCATCTTCATCTTTTTTCTTTGTTTCTTTCATGATGTTTTCTGTTTCTCTTGCAACACCATAACCAACTTCGTCGGAGATGATCATAGAAACATCATCGCTAAGTACTTCATTCCAATAAACAAGAAGTACCTGATATACATCATATTTATTAATAAGCGAAAGATCCTCAAACTCTTTCAATATAGCTTGCGCTAATTCAACAATCAGTTCTTTTGCAGACACACCAGTCGTCAGATCCCTAAGTTTTGAATCTGCGTAAGACTTCCAATTTGAGAATGCTTCATCAATCATTTCTCCATAAGCCGCAAATTCTGCGTTAGAATATGTTATCTGCCGAATCACATCTTCTTTTACATTCAGTTTATAATAACCTTCGCTAAACACTCCAAGAAGTTCATTCTTAAGAGTTGGGAATGCAGTCCAGAAACGTTCCAATGCATCAATATCCGCTGCCGGTATACCACCATGAATATGCGCATATATGCTTTGAATATCTTCTGGGTCAGAAGAATCGATATAGCGAGAAATATTCAGATTGTATCCATTCTTTTCCTTAATCTCTTTGTTTGGTACAAAACAAGCGTATTTAGGATCTGTTGTAATCTGCTCATTAAAAGTAGTTACAATACGATAAATATCCTGTTCACGGAGTCTGTTCTTACTTCCATCCTTTACATAGCTCTTGCCTGCATCAATCATAAAGATACCAGCTCGGTTTTCCGCACCTTCTTTATCAATTACGAGAATGCAAGCCGGAATACCTGTTCCGTAAAATAAGTTCGGAGGCAAGCTGATAATTCCTTTAATCCAACCTTTATCAACAATTGTCCGCCTGATAGTTGCTTCAGCATTTCCTCTAAACAATACTCCATGTGGAAGAATTACTGCTGCTTTACCAGTAGACTTCAGGGTCTTCAAAATGTGCATTAACCAGGCGTAATCACCATTCTTTTCAGGTGGTCTATCCCCATAACCAGAGAATCTACCAAACTCTTTTAACCCATCAGACCAGTTTTTAAGAGAAAATGGAGGATTTGCCACGATGTAATCAAATCGTTCAAGTTCTGAAGGGTTATCAGCTTTTATAAACTGAGGATCTGAGAATGTGTTTCCTGCCATAATTCTAATTGTAGCTTTGTTATGAAGAACCGCATTCATCTTTGCCAAACCGGCTGTAGAACCATCTTTTTCCTGACCATAACCTGAAATTTCAAAAGGAGCTTCTGCTAATGCTCTGATTAACAAAGAACCACTTCCACAAGCCGGGTCACATACGGTTGCATCATGGTCGGTACACTTATCGATACCAATAATTTTTGCAAGAATTCGAGACACCTCTGCTGGAGTGTAGAATTGTCCCTTACTCTTTCCACTTTCAGACGCAAAGTTACGCATCAAATATTCGTAAGCGTCACCAATAATATCGTCGCCTTCTGCTTTATTTTTTGAAAAATCAAGTTCAGGACGCTGAAAAATCGCAATAAGCTTAGTAAGCTTATCAACCATTTCTTTATCCTTACCAATTTTTGCTTCATCATTAAAATGAGCAATATCAATAACGCCCTTCAATCCTTCGTTTACTTCAGCTAGACGAGCTATAATCTTATCTATACCTTCGCCAATGTTCTTCTTATTTTTAAGTGCTATAAAATCATCAAAAGAACACCCTGTTCTTTTCTCAGGATCAGGATTCGGATCATTTGCCTTATCAAAAACAGTCAAATCTCCGTATTTCTGCCCTTTATATTTATCAGTTACATACTTCATAAATAAAAGTGTAAGTATGTAATCCTTATATTGTGATGCATCCATGCCTCCGCGTAACGCATCGCAGCTCGCCCAAAGGGAGCTATATAACTCTGTTTTCTTTACTGCCATTGCCAGAATCTCCTTGTCATTTTTTGCTGTATCGATTACTCGATAGCACTTTTTCCACTTTTAACCCACACATCAAGTTCAGAACATTTAAACTTCCATTGCTTCCCGATCTTGTGTGCTGGTATTCCTTT
>CAUCWU010000033.1 GCA_958446555.1 uncultured Lachnospiraceae bacterium
TCCCCGCCCGACTATGTCGGACGAGGTTTTCTGCGAAGAACTGGATAAAAAAATCGAGTCGCTGCAGGGACTTCGCGTTTTGATTGCAGACGATGATACCGATACCTGCCTTAGCATCTCGTCAATGTTGATCGAAATCGGAATGCGCTCTGAGTGGACTGTCTCTGGAAAAGAAGCCGTCATTCGAGCAAAACATGCTGTGGATATGGGCGATGAATTTTTTGCCTATATCATTGACTGGTTAATGCCAGATATGAATGGCATCGAAACGGTTCGCCGAATCAGGCGTGTAATTGGAGACAACAGCCCAATTATCATTGCAAAGAGATTCCGATTATTGCGATGACGGCCAATGCTTTCGAGGATGACCGAGCACTTGCGACGCAGGCAGGCATGAACGGATATCTGACAAAGCCAATAAAAATTGAAGAGATGTTAAAGACAATCAGTGCGATCTTGTGATCGGCAAAACTATAATAGAATACTCCATTGATTTTACAAAACCGCTGCGCTATACTTTTTATAGTGGCAGCGGTTTTTGTTTTGCATTTTGCAAGCCCAACAAAAAGGCAGGTGAAACAATGGGAAACATTTTTGATTATCTAAAATGGAGAGGGGATTTGACCTTCTTGCAGGATGGATTTAATGAGATTGACAATCTGCTTTTATCGTTTCTAGCATATGTAAATCTCGATGGATTATCAGTTGGCGCAGGTGAGGCACCCGTCACAGTAAGTGAACTTTCTCGCCGTTTTTTTGTGCTTCACAGTGAGGCTGAACTGGAAGCTGACAAGTCGTTTATCAGACTTGCTCCCTATGTGTTAAAGCAGATGGCAGAGTCAAAGCGCTATGGCACAGCAATGGTATCGAATTATGTCAATATGGTCAACTCAGAACTAGAACTGCAATTTTCTGCTGTTGAATTAACGCTTTCTGATGGCAGTGTAAATTTTTGCTTCCGAGGGACAGACGACAACATTGTGGCGTGGAAAGAGGATTTTAATTTGAGTATGGGCGAGGTACCAGCCCAGCGTTTGGCTGCTGAATATTTGAATCAATTTGGCACAGGCACGGCACCAATTCGTGTGAGCGGTCATTCAAAGGGAGGCAATTTGGCTGTCTATGCAGCGGCGGCATGTAATTTGGACGTGCAGCAGAGAATTACAGACGTCTATTGCAACGACGGGCCAGGCTTTGTCCATGAGTTTGTAATCAGTGATACGTTTTTGAAAATTCAAGATCGAATCCGTCGCTATTTGCCAGATTCTTCAATCATTGGAATGATTCTTGAAAATCCAGTCGAGCCAATTATCGTTCAGAGTACAGCGAAAGGCATGCTTCAGCACGATGCGATGAGCTGGCAGATTGAAGGTCCAAAATTTGTCAAAGGTAAACTAAGTGAATCAGCGATTCAACTTCATGAGACCTTACACAGCTGGCTTTCCAATATTGATGAGGGCGGCAGAGAGCAGTTTGTAAATGATCTGTTTTCGATTCTGGAATCAACAGGGGTGGACACACTGACACAGGTACAGGAGGGTGGACTAAAAAATGCGGCGACGATGCTTCGTGAGCTTCACCAGATTGTGCCGGGAACTTGGTCTGAGCTAGAGGCTTTGTTGAAGGCTGTTTTGCCATTTTCAGGATTTTTGATTTTGGGGAAAGAAAAGACATCAGAATCCAAAACGGTAGACATAAAGCCAGTAAGCTATCGAGCAATGCTACGAAATCGAATCACAAATAGTAGTGAAAAGAAAAATTAAACTATAGGAGGAGATATAAAATGAGTCAGAAAAACCAGACTGCTTCGGCAGCCGGGGCAGGGGGAATTACCGACGGTGTTATTTGGCAACAGCTTCTTTTCTTTTTCTTCCCAATTTTATTTGGAGCATTTTTCCAACAGCTGTATAACACAGTTGACGCAGTTGTGGTGGGTCGTTTTACGGGTTCGCTTGAGCTGGCAGCCGTAGGCGGTTCTACTGGAACGATTATTAATCTTTTATTTGGTTTCTTTATTGGACTTTCTTCTGGTGCGACTGTTATCATTGCACAGTTTTACGGAGCAGGCGATAAGGAAATGGTAAGCCGAAGTGTCCATACAGCGATTGCGCTTTCCATTGCAGGCGGCGCGATTTTAAGTGTAATTGGATTTGTTTTTGCAAGGACAGCACTTGAATGGATGCAGACACCAGATACAGTGATTGATCTTGCGGAAACATATATCAAGATTTATTTTATCGGTATGATCCCAAATCTGTATTACAACATCTGTGCAGCGATTTTACGAGCAGTCGGAGATTCGAAGCGCCCTCTCTACATTTTGATTTTCTCTTGTCTTGTAAATATTGTGCTTGACCTTGTATTTGTCGTTGCGCTTCGCATGTCTGTTCAGGGAGTTGGAATTGCAACGATTCTCTCTCAGTTTATCAGTGCAGTGTTGATCACATTTTGTCTGATGAGAACGAATGAGTGCTATCGTTTGCAATGGAGAAAGGTTCGTTTCCACAAGATGCTGCTGATCCGTATTATTCAGATTGGTGTGCCGGCAGGTCTTCAGTCAGTCATGTATAATATTGCAAATATCATCATTCAGTCCAATGTCAATCTACTTGGAAGCAATACGATGGCAGCCTACACGGCCTACTCAAAGATTGATGCAGTCTTTTGGATGATCATGAATGCATTTGGTGTATCTGTCTCCACATTTGCCGGTCAAAACTTCGGTGCAGGAAAGCTCGATCGTGTGCGAAAGAGCATGAAAATTTGTCTTGGCATGGCACTTGGCGCCAGTGTTGGACTGAGTGTAATCTTGCATTTCTTTGGAAGATACGTTTATATGCTGTTTACAACCGATGCACAGGTAATCGAGATTGGTATGCAGATTTTGTATTTCTTGACACCGATTTATTTTACCTACGTAACAATCGAAGTCATTTCAGGAACCGTGCGTTCAATGGGATTTGTCTTCACACCGATGCTTATGACTTGTGGCGGTGTCTGTGTGCTTCGTCTTCTATGGTTGTTTATCGCTGTGCCAAAGAATCGAACCATCACCAATATTTTGTTCAGCTATCCGCTGTCATGGGTGGTAACATCAATCCTGTTTATTATTTATTACATTTATTTAAATAAGACAGGAAAAATCGAGGCAGCGAGAGAGCACAGTCTTGTTTAAACTGAGAATGGAAACGGTATGAGTTTATTTCGAATTTTGACAGGAAAATTTTATCCGAAAGAGGAAGATTTTGGCGATGTCGTCCATATCATTTTATTTAATCTGATGTGGATTGCAATTTTGGTCAAACAATTTTTGGAAAAGAGCCTAGAGGTATCGACGGCAATCGGTCTCGTTTTTGTAATGGTGATGTTTAAAGCGTCTTTTCAGATGATAAAAGAAGTCAAAGCTTGCCGAGACAAGCGAAAAGAGGCAATGAGAAGTGGAACCGTGCAAGAAGGAAAGATTGTCGGTGTACAGAAAAGACAAGAAAAACAGAAATCAAGAAGAGGAATGCGAATTGTAACCTATTATAAGTATGAGGTGGAGATTACGTATCCACAGACAGGAGTTACGAGCATCATAACAAGTGGAGAGTATCAGCAAGCAGTACACTGTTGGATCTCATCGCCTAACGTGCGCGTGTATACAGACAAAAGTGGATGGAATCACTATTTATCGGATTTTGATATAAAAGGATTTCGAAAAGAGCCGTTTCTTCCAGAAGAACCGCAGCTTTTGCTTGGGGCAGATGAAATACTTGATTTTGTTTTTATTAGCATCTGTGTAGGCACAATTTTGAAAATGATAATTTGATAAGAGAAAAGAGGCAGGGCATTGTGTCCTGCCTTTTTTATATATTGCAATCACTTCATTGAACGGGTTTTCATAACTTAGAAATTAGCTTCCAATCTTAAACAAACTTTAAAGATTTTCCCAGTTTATTCTTAATCCAAAAGATTGTATACTAATGGACAGAAACAGGAAAGGGATAGGAGTATGAATAGCAATTTAAATACGAATGGAAATACCAATATAAAAAATACAAATTCACTTGAGCAGAAAAAGAGGATGGATAAAATTGTAATCTGCGATGATGACAAGGATATTGTCCGCGCACTTGAAATTTATCTGTCAAACAGAGACTATGAACTTCTCTGTGCATACACAGGAAGAGAAGCTCTTGACTATGTAAAATAAGGTGATATCTCACTGGTTCTTTTGGATGTAATGATGCCTGAGATGGATGGAATCACAGCACTTCGCGCAATCAGAGAAGTCAGCAATGTGCCAGTCATTTTAATTACGGCAAAGAGTGAGGATGCCGATAAGGTGCTTGGACTTGACGTGGGTGCCGATGATTATATTACAAAACCATTCAATCCGATTGAGGTGCTTGCGAGAGTGCGCTCGCAGCTTCGCCGTTATAATAAGCTTGGCGGAAGTGAGGGCAGTGGAAAAAGTGAGGTGTTAAGCTGCGGTGGTGTGACACTCGATGATCGAACCAAAATGGTGACAATGGATGGAGAGGAGGTGTCGTTAACACCGACCGAATATGAAATTTTAAAATTTCTAATGTCGCATCCAAAGCAGGTTTTCTCCCCAAAGCAGATCTACAGCGAGGTGTGGAAGGACACACCGATTGGAAGTGAGGGGACAGTAGCAGTACATATTCGTCACTTGAGAGAAAAGTTAGAGATTGAGCCGTCAGACCCAAGACATTTTAAAGTTGTTTGGGGACAAGGCTACAAATTTGAATGAAAGGGGCTAATATGGGAAAATTAAAAGAAAAATTTACGACAGAACGATTGGCAGGATCCCGTTTTATTTATCTGATGTCGTACCTACTATGTATGGGAACCGGATGGTGTACGTTTGTATTTGGACGTGAGTTTTTATATCAGTTTAGTAACATGCGCTATTACGGTATGGGCTATCTGGTAAATGTGATCTCGGTATTGCTGGCCTTGGTTGTATGTGTATTTTTGTTTTATCAGGGCGCAAAAATTATTATCACGCGCGCTCACAAAAAGTCACAGAAACCACTTCGTCATCCAAAGGGCTTGTATGGCATGCCAATTGAAGCGTGTATTGCAATTTATTTGGCAGCAGAGCTTATTTTGTTAGGTATGTCGATCAGTGTTGGAGATATCTATTACACAGGAATATTTGGATCAGCTGTGCTACTCCATTTTGGAGAAAATATCGTTCAAAGAAAAGAGAGAGGATTGCTTACAACAGGTTCTTTGTATGAGAAAATACATGAGGCAGCAAAAAAGGCAGGAATTGTGATTCCATTTATGGCTAGCTGCAGTATTGTGAGCGTTTTATTGTTTTTATTTCTAGCATTTTTATTAGCAAGCGGACTTGATCGTATTTTCTACTATGGAACAACGTTTGGCTCAACCATTCGATTTCTGTTTTGCGCTGTCCTTGTTGTACTGATTCCATGTGGATTTTGGTATCTGTGTTGGTGCTTCCATAAATTAAAGACGGCTGGAGAAGCACTTCGACAGGGGCAGGATGGCTATCAGGTCGATACCAAATATATGGTTGGCTCATTAAAATTACATGGAGAAGATTTAAATTCAATTGGAGAGGGCGTCAACAAGGCAGTAGAGGCGAAATTAAAGAGTGAGCGTCTTCGCACTGAGTTAATTACAAATGTCTCTCATGATATCAAAACACCGTTGACTTCGATTATCAATTATGCTGACTTGATCAGCAAGGAAAAGACTGACAATCCGAATATCCAGGAATATGCAGAGGTGCTTGGAAAGCAGTCACAGAAATTAAAGCGTCTAATTGAAAATTTAATTGAGGCATCCAAGGCATCGACTGGAAATATTCACGTTGAATTAAAACCGTGTAATTTAAATGTGCTTCTTGCGCAAATTTCAGGAGAGTATGAGCAGAGACTAGGCGAGCAAAATTTAACACTTGTGACGTCTCCGTATCCAGAAGAACTCTATGTGTTGGCAGATGGAAGCCAGCTGTGGCGTGTGTTTGACAATTTGCTTGGTAATATTTGTAAATATGCGATGGAACACACGCGTGTCTATTTGGATGTGCTTGTCAAAGAACAAAATCTCGTCGAAATTACGCTGAAAAATATCTCGAAAAATCAGTTGAATTTATCAGAGGAGGAATTGTTTGAGCGATTCACAAGAGGTGACAACTCCAGAAGCACCAGTGGAAACGGATTAGGACTTTCCATCGCACAAAGCTTAATGCGCCTGCAGAATGGATCACTCCACCTTGTTACCGACGGAGATTTGTTTAAGGCAGTTGTGCAGTTGGAGAGGGTAGAAGGAGAAAATAAAGAGCGGTAAGCGATTGACAAGCCATGGGGCGGGGGAATGCGGCATTTAGTGCCACTTGCCCTGTCTTCGTGACTTGATTTTCATAATATGCCCCACCAGATACCAAATTCCTCTTCTTGGCAAATCAATAAGTGTGCAGACCAGATAAATACCAAAAGCCGCACCGATCACCCAGATGCCAAGTATTGGTCCAGAAGGAACATGACCGACAGCAAAGTAGAGCATGATATGATTCCACACAAGCGGATTGACATGGATCAGATAGACGCTTAGCGCAGAAGGAGCTAAAAAAGCAGCGATTTTCCTACTGATTTTTCCACATTTCAGGGAAGAAAACAGGAAAAATAGAGAGCAGGAGCCAAGCAGTATCGTTGGCGAGGTGTAGCTTACATACTGGGCAAAACCAGATAATTTTAAATAGAAACTAATAGCTGTGCAAAAAAGATATATTAGAATCGCGAGAAGGCGAGTCAGGGCAGTCACGGGGACAGGGCAAGCCATGGGGACGGGGGAACGCGGCCCTTTAGGGTCACTTGCCCTGTCCCCGTGGCTTGTGGTTTCGGACTTTCCCACTCTTCCCCAAAATCCCCCAAGAATATAAAGTAACATCAACCAAATCACACTATAGCCACCGCCAAGTCCAAAGACTGTCACATTAAATACAGTTGGAAGTAGAGAAAAAACAACGAAAATCGCAAGACAAATGCGAAGCAGATCTTTTTTAGATAACTCTGCAATTGCTCGATTCAAAATTGGAATTAAGACAAACAATCCAGCATAGGCAGTCATATACCAGTATTGTTTTTGCATAATCGGAAAGAAGGCACCAAGCCATTGTTCTTTTGCGACAGCCTCAGGCATAAAAATAGCAAATAAAACCGTAATGCCAATCGTATAAAAGAAGGTTTGAAGCCAGATGCGAAGTCCTTTTCGGTAGGAAAAATGCGAATGCCAGCCGACATAGCCGCTGATCAGAGCAAAACAATCAACAGCACCATAGGCAGAGGTTTCCAAAAACCATGCAATATTGTATTCCAATGTACCCTGCTGAAAAGAGGAGAGGATGCCGCCCTGTCCAAGTGTGTGAAGAACTGCCACCATATACATCGAAAGAATCCGAAGCCATTCAATTCCATAATTTTTTTCTCTCATACGAATACCTGCCTGTTTGCTTAATTTACGACAATTTTTGAAGCCTGCGAATTGCTTTTTGCAACTTACGCATCTTTAAAATTGATCAAAATCATTTACAGGTGTATCGTATCGAGAAAGTCTTTCAGACAAGTCGAGAAAAGTCTTTCAAATCTCTTTCATATATATGGGGTCAGGCATGAACTGGCCCCAAAATCTAATTACTCTCGTATTTTGACATTGGCAGCTGTACAACAGCAATAAAATTATCATCCTCAATTTGAATCTGAAACTGTCCGTGACAGCTTTCCGTATAAGTTTTCGCAATTGCAAGGCCAAGACCGCTTCCCTCACCAGTTCTGGCCTTTTCTCCGCGCACGAAACGCTCAGTGATCTCATCTGGGTCAAAATCAAGTGGAACACGAGAAATATTTTTAATGCGAACCTCAGCAAACTGGTTCATAACACTTAAATGAATGAAAATTCGCGTATTGGGGCAGGCGTATTTCAGTGCATTTTCAAATAAATTTTGAAAAACGCGGTGCATATGGAGGCCATCGCATAAGACAAGTACACCGGTCTGAGGATAGTCTTTTTTTAGTTGAAAACCGGATGCGCTAAGTTCATCATCCATCTCACCAAGTGTCTGCTCAAGAAGTCGCCCAATATCAATTGTCTCTTCCTTCATCGGAAGGTGTCCATTAGAAGCCTTAGAAAGCTCAAAAATTTCTTCAACCATATCGAGTAGATAGCAGCTTTTGTGTTGGAGTTTATCCACAATCGGTATTGCGGATGGAGAAAGCTCCTGTCTTGTAAGTTGTTCTGTGTAACCAATAATAGAAGTCAGCGGTGTTTTCAGATCATGAGAGAGATTCGTGATCAGATCGACCTTCAACTTTTCCTGCTCTAATGTCGTCTTGATACTTTTTTGAACAAGCGCATCCATGTCAGAGGCGATAGAATGCGAGCCGGACAGGAAAAATAACAGTATGACAGTAAAAATACAAAGAGCAAAAATTGTGGCAAACAAAACAAGCTTTTCCTGTGACAAAATTCCAGAAAAATAAATAAATGTGATTCGGATCAAAGCAAAAACAAAAGCGGCTGAAAGTAACGCTGCCGTGAGAATCACAAAAAGTAATTGAATTGGCAAACTTTTTACAGAAATTTTTTTGAAAAACCATTCGCCAAATAAACTTGCATGAAGACCATGATTTTTCCAACTCCACAAAAGGCAAAGAAAGCTAACCGCAGATAGAAAACCAAATACAAAACAAAGAAGCAAAAAAGCCCAGTTTAGTTTGCCGAAGTTTTGATAAAAGCGAACGGTCAAGCTATCGCCTAGAAATTGAAACAGACTGAAGAATAAAAATAATAAAAAGACTTCTTGCGGCAGTTTGGGATGAAAGCAGTCAAAAAAGAATCCACCTAAAATGCAAAAAATAAAACCAATCACAACCAAATAGAGTAAATAATACGAATAGCCACTGTAGCCTGAATAAGATGCATATATAAAAACTTGAGAATTACCAGGGGCAGCTGTCGTTTCAGGCAAAACGGTATAGAAACTTGTCATATCAATATTGGAATCAGTAGCAGACATTGTGTATGCCTCAGTTGTCGACGGAACAATCGCAAATGGATTTTCTTCATTAATAATATGACGCGTAAAATATCCACTTAACGAGTCTACCGAATACGCACGGATTGCAAGAAAGAAAAGAAAAGCCGATAAAAAAATCCATAAAACACAGGTAAGTTTGTTATTTTTCAATTTTGTAACCAATTCCCCACACCACCTTTAGATATTCTGGCTTTTTCGGATTGAGTTCAATCTTTTTTCGAAGCCGATTGATATGTATCATGACTGTATTTTCTACTGAATAGCTGTCCTGATTCCAGACACGCTCGTAGATTTCCTCTGCTGGAAAAATCCGTCCTGGTCTAGAAAGTAACAGCGATAGAATCTTATATTCGGTCGCTGTCAAGCGTACTTCCTCGCCTCGCACATATAGCTTTTTTAATTCTGTATCAAGTGTCAGATCATGATATTGCAAAAGACTGCCAGAATTGTCGGCGGCAGATCCAAGTGACAGATAGCGTCTCAAAAGAGAATGGACACGGGCAAGCAGTTCCTCTCGGAAAAATGGCTTGACCAGATAATCGTCGGCACGCATATTAAGACCGATAACGCGGTCACTGTTTTCGCCCTTGGCAGAGAGCATCAGAATCGGTGCATTGGTAAGCTCACGGATTTTGGTTGCAGCTTGCAGTCCATTCATTTTTGGCATCATAATATCCAAAATGAGAAGCTGAATAGAATGCGTTTGTACAAGTGATACAGCCTCGCTTCCGTCCATCGCAGTAAGTGTTTGATAGCCGTCTTCTTTTAAAATTGTTTCGATAATTGATAAAATATCACGGTCATCGTCTGCAATCAAAATGACAGGCGATGCTGTGTTTGCTAGTTGATTCAAAAAAGTTTCCTCCACTCGTTTTCTTCCAGTATTGTTTGTATTGTAGCATAGATTTCCTAGCTAGTCCAATCCTTCAAAACACTTTACATAAAATTGGCTTTTTGGTATACTAAAGGCCAGAGAATATTTGTTTTATCAGGAGGAATTTTTATATGAAATATCGTCGTATTTTTACAATAGTTATTGATTCTTTTGGAATCGGAGCAATGGACAATGCAGCTGAGTATGGAGATGCAGGCTGTGATACATTTGGCCATATCGCAGACAAGGTTCCGGGAATCAAAATTCCAAATTTGATTCGTATGGGTCTGACCGAGCTTCATCCGGCACCAGTGTTAACCGGACCGCAGCCGTCAGATCGCATTGGAAAATATGCAAGATTAAATGAGGCCAGCAACGGCAAGGATACGATGACTGGTCACTGGGAGATGATGGGGCTTGAGATTAAGACTCCGTTTCAGACATTCACCGATACCGGTTTTCCGAAGGAATTGATTGACGAGTTAGAGAAGAGAACTGGACATCGCGTGATTGGAAATAAGGCAGCGAGTGGAACTGAGATTTTGGATGAACTGGCAGAGGAAGAGATAAAGACTGGTGCAATGATCGTGTACACCTCATCAGACTCTGTTCTTCAGATCTGTGGAAATGAGGAGACATTTGGTCTGGATGAACTGTATCGCTGCTGCAAGATCGCAAGAGAGCTGACCATGAAGCCAGAGTGGAAGGTTGGTCGTGTTATTGCAAGACCATATCTTGGAAAGAAGAAGGGCGAGTTTAAGCGTACCTCAAACCGCCATGACTATGCATTAAAGCCATACGGAAAGACTACAATGGATGCATTAAAAGAGGCAGGCTTTGATGTCATCAGTATCGGAAAAATTCGTGATATTTTTGATGGCGAGGGTATTACCGAGGCAGAGCGCTCCAAGAGCAGTGTACAGGGAATGGAGCAGACAATCGAATATCTGGACAAAGACTTTACAGGACTTTGCTTTACCAATCTGGTTGACTTTGATGCACTTTGGGGACACAGAAGAAATCCGCAGGGCTACGCAGAGGAGCTGGAGCGCTTTGATGTACTGTTAGGTGAGTTTTTAGCGAAGATGAACAAGGATGATCTGGTAATCGTGACAGCAGACCATGGAAATGATCCGACCTTTAAGGGAACCGATCATACCAAAGAGCGCGTTCCATTCCTTGCATATTCTCCGTCCATGAAGGAAAGTGGAAGAATTGAGGACCAAACTTGTTTTGCAGTGATCGGTGCATCCATTGCCGATAACTTTGGTGTCAAAATGCCAGAGGGAACCATCGGAACATCAATCTTAGAGAAGCTTAACTAATTGTACGCGAAGAAAAAAGAAGGAAAAGATAACACATGGAAAATCAGTTTCGGCAGTACCCGCTTGAAGAGAACATTTTGGCGGCACTGGATGTGCTTGGCTATACACAGCCGACTGAAATTCAGGCAGCTGTCATACCAGCAGTGCTTGAAGGACGCGATATTATCGCAAAATCAAAGACGGGAAGCGGAAAGACAGCTGCATTTGCAGTTCCGATTTGCAATGCAATTGACTGGGAAATAAATACTGCACAGGCACTTGTCTTAGAGCCGACGAGAGAGCTTGCTTTTCAGGTGAAGGATGAGCTATATGCAATTGGCCGCTTTAAAAGATTGAAAGTACCGGTACTTTACGGTGGCTTTCCGATGGAAAAGCAGATTCTGTCGCTAAAGCAAAAGACACATATCGTAGTGGGTACGCCGGGACGTGTGCTAGATCACTGCAACAGAAGCACACTTGATCTGTCGACTGTTCGCTATGTCGTGATCGACGAGGCTGATCTGATGCTTGATATGGGTTTTATTGAGGATGTCAAAAATATTTTGAAGCATCTTGAATGCAAGCCAGTCTTTTTATTATTTTCTGCAACCATGGGAGAGCGACTTCAAGAGTTGGCGACAGAATTTATGCAAGATCCGCTTGAGATTAAGATTGAAAATGACACGGAGACGGCAGATACGATTGAGCAGTTCGGCTATTTTGTTGATGAGGACGAGAAAAAGCTTCCACTGTTTCTTGATATTTTGACGATGGAAAATCCAGACAATGCGATGATTTTCTGTGGAACAAGAGAGATGGTCGAGGTGCTGTATTATCGTCTGAAAAAGGAAGGAATCGCCTGTGGTATGCTGCACGGTATGATTGATCAGAAGGTGAGAACAAGGACTATCGAAGAGTTTCGCGCCCAAGGCTTTCGGATTCTGATTGCAACTGATGTC
>CAUCWU010000034.1 GCA_958446555.1 uncultured Lachnospiraceae bacterium
AGATCGAGATCAATCGAATCTGTTCTCCTAATTACAGGAAGGAATGGCAGGTTCTCTTGATAACGTCGTCCTGCTGCTCCTTGGTCAGATCGATGAACTTAACTGCATAACCAGATACACGGATTGTGAAGTTAGCGTACTCTGGCTTCTCCGGATGAGCCTGGCAATCCAGAAGCTTTTCAACACCAAATACGTTTACGTTCAGGTGATGAGCACCATTTGCAAAGTATCCATCCATAGCCTGTACAAGGTTATTTACGCGCTCTTCCTCAGTGTTTCCAAGTGCACTTGGGTTGATGGTCTGGGTATTGGAAATACCATCCAGAGCCCACTCATATGGCAGCTTAGCAACAGAGTTCAGGGATGCAAGCAGACCGTTCTTCTCAGCGCCGTAAGACGGGTTAGCACCTGGAGACAGTGGCTCACCAGCCGGACGACCATCCGGAAGAGCACCAGTAGCCTTACCATAAACTACGTTAGAAGTAATGGTCAGGATAGAGGTGGTCGGCTCAGAGTTACGATAGGTATGACGCTTCTTGATCTTTGCAAGGAACTGTCCTAACAGCTCTACTGCGATATCATCAGCACGGTCATCATCGTTACCGTAACGTGGGAAGTCTCCCTCGATCTCATAATCAACAACCAGACCGCTCTCATCACGTACAGTCTTAACCTTTGCGTACTTGATAGCACTTAAGGAGTCAACTGTGTGAGAGAATCCTGCGATACCAGTAGCAAAGGTACGACGTACATCGGTATCGATCAGAGCCATCTCAGCTGCCTCATAGTAATACTTGTCATGCATATACTGGATCAGGTTCAGAGTATTTACATACATTCCTGCCAGCCAATCCATCATAACATCGTACTTCTTAACAACTTCATCATAATCCAGATACTCGGAAGTGATCGGCTTGTATGCCGGACCTACCTGAGCCTTGGTCTTCTCATCAACACCACCGTTGATAGCGTAAAGCAGACACTTAGCCAGGTTAGCACGAGCGCCGAAGAACTGCATTTCCTTACCGGTCTGTGTAGCGGATACACAGCAGCAGATGGAGTAGTCATCGCCCCATACAACACGCATAACATCATCGTTCTCATACTGGATGGAAGATGTCTTGATGGAAACCTCTGCAGCATACTTACGGAAGTACTCTGGCAGGTTCTTGGAATACAGAACAGTCATGTTCGGTTCCGGAGCCGGTCCCATAGTCTCCAGTGTGTGCAGGATACGATAATCGTTCTTAGTAACCATGGAACGTCCGTCTACGCCAAGACCAGCGATAGCCAGAGTAGCCCATACCGGGTCACCAGAGAACAGCTCGTTGTAAGACTGAATACGAGCAAACTTAACCATACGCAGCTTCATTACGAAGTGGTCAATGATCTCCTGAGCCTGGGTCTCATCGATAACACCATTCTCAAGGTCTCTCTGCATATAGATATCAATGAAAGTGGATACACGTCCGATGGACATTGCAGCACCGTTCTGAGTCTTGATTGCTGCTAAGTATCCGAAGTACAGCCACTGAACTGCTTCCTGAGCGGTCTTAGCCGGCTCGGAAATATCGAAGCCATAGCTTGCAGCCATAACCTTCATATCCTTCAGAGCCTTGATCTGATCAGCAAGCTCTTCTCTCTGACGGATTACATCATCAGTCATAGTACCGTCGCCGCAGTTAGCCAGATCCTTCTGCTTCTCAGCAACAAGGAAATCAATTCCGTACAGAGCGATACGACGATAGTCGCCTACGATACGGCCACGGCCATATGTATCCGGCAGACCAGTGATGATCTTGTTCTTACGTGCAGCACGAATCTCTGGAGTATATGCATCAAATACACCCTGATTGTGGGTCTTGTGATATACAGTGAAGATCTTGTGCAGCTCTGGGCTTGGAGTATATCCGTACATCTCGCAGGACTCCTCTGCCATTCTGATACCACCGTAAGGCATAAATGCTCTCTTTAAAGGCTTGTCAGTCTGAAGACCTACAACCTTCTCAAGATCCTTATCCAGGTATCCCGGGCCGTGGGATGTGATGCTGGAAACGATATCGGTATCCATATCCAGTACGCCGCCCTTTGCTCTAGCCTGCTTATTTAACTCCTGCAGCTCTCCCCAAAGCTTATCTGTAGCCTCAGTAGCATCTGCAAGGAAGGATGCATCTCCATCATATGGAGTATAGTTGTTCTGAATGAAATCGCGGGTGTTGACTTCCTCTTTCCAGAGTCTGCCCTTAAAACCAGCCCATGCTTCAAACTGTTTCATGATTCAAAAACCTCCTTTAAAATTTGCTGACATCCCCGTTTCGGGGGCCCTATCATGTGCCGCATCACCCGAAATCGAGATGAAATTGCTTTCAAATTATTCGATTCCCGGCGATGCTGCACATCCTCCCGTCAGCGGTCTGTCTAACCTTTGGTCTGACATTATAATATCATATCCCCGAAAATCTTACAAGCACACAAATGCGTTTCTTTGCATTTTTTTCAATACATCAAGTTACATAACCCAAAAACACTTTCCATCATTTCCTGATACTGACTCTCACAGCTTTTTGCAAACCGCTCCATATTCTCCGGGCAATACTCGATTTCTTTTGAGAATCTTCGAACCTGTTCGATTTGGTCTTTCTGAGTGAAGCTTCCAGCTTTCAAAAAGCAATTTTCATTGAGAAGAAACAATAAGCAGATTGACGCTGCTGCAAATAAAATCTTCGCCTCTTTCTGTCCGTCAAATAGAATCTCTGGGTAGTAGCGATAAATTAGGTAGACAGCGATATGTTCATACTCGTACAGTCGATCTTCTTTTTGCATGTAGGTTAGAAATTCTTCGATATTGTTTTCTGAAAGAAGGATGTCAATTTTGTCTTCTAGTTCAGACATTTGACTCGGCCAGGTCTCGTCTAGTGACTCCATGCCATGGAAAAACTGAATCAAATACAGTGCACTTTTCTTGAGAATTTCTGCATCTGGTTTTGCCGTGTAGTCCCACTCTGGAATTGACTCTGTATCTTGCCACTTAGTACCTGTCAGTGACATCAAAACTTCCTCTGCATAGGGAAGCTGGATTAGTAATTCTTTTAAGCGCATACCAATGCTCTCACTTCGATCCTGCAGAATAGAAAAAATCGCCTCGCGCTCGGAAAGCATCATTTCACACTCGGCATCCTCGTCAAGCTCTTCAAATTCATCTGCGTCACTTTCCAAATCTTCCTCAAAATCGTCATCGAATTTCTCATCTAAGTCTTCTTCAAACTCATTTTGAGCCTCGTCCTTAGATTCCTCTGAACAGACTTCCTCTTCATCCTGTGTGACCTCTTCAATAAAGGTAAGTGGACTGTGATCAGAAAACAAAAGTCGCTCTGCCTCCTCACAGCAAAGGCCAAGCCCAACCTCTGTATAATCGCCAAACCAATTATAAAAGCGCGGATGCTCACGACAGATATCGCACAGTCTATCCTCTCCCAAGTTGATAAATATGTCACATAAGTTTTCCTTATTTAAAAATGGGCAGCGATTGTTCTTTAATTGAAAGAAATATTCGCCCGGCTCTGTGCCAATCTCTTGGCGCAGCCGATCACCGAACTCACCTTTTTCTGCCAGATACCCTTCTGCAGTTGTCTCGTCAACCTCAATTTCCCATCCGGCACAGCAGGTATCTGTACAGGCTGAACCGATACAGTGAAATTGATCAAAAAATGCTGGTTTATGGTATTTCATAATAACCGCAAACTCCTATTATTATATAGATTTAATCACTTTAGAGCAGCAAACAGGAATACAATTATAGCTAAAATAAGGTAAGCACAACAAGTACAGCCGCAACCACCGCCTCCTGATGAACTACCACCACCTCCTGTTTGCATCTTGTAATTTACATATCCCCTTCCTGTCGATGGATCTAATCCCATAATTTTCCCTCCTTCTAAGATAGCCTGCAACCCAATTGGCTACAGGCTATTAAAAATCACAATATATCTTACAGCTTCATTGCCTCTACAGCGGCGCGCTCTACCGGCAAGCACTCCTTGTAGCTCTGAATGAATGCATCAAATCCGGCAACGTCAGCTGGATCTGGATCCATGCGCACACCAGTCTCTCCATGGAATACTTCCTCTGCAAGGAACGCATCTAATTTCTGATCTGGCTTTTTGTGAATCATATAGGAAGCAAGCAGTGCAATTCCCCATGCGCCACCTTCTCCTGCTGTCTCCATCAAAGATACCGGTGCATTGATTGCTGCTGCCATGATATGCTGACCTACGCCCTTTGTCTTAAAGAGTCCACCGTGGCCATAGATGTTGTCAAGCTTTACGCCCTCTTCCTTAAACAGAATATCTAAGCCCACCTTTAATGCGCCAAGCGAGGTGTACAGATGCGTTCTCATGAAATTTGCCAGTGTGAAATGGCTGTCTGGTGTACGAACAAACAGTGGACGACCTTCCTCGAATCCTGTAATACTCTCACCTGAGAAATAGTTATATGCCATCAAACCACCACAGTCTGCATCACCCTCAAGTGCCTTGTTGTACAGAACTGAGAAGAGCTGATTCATATCAACTGGAACACCGATTGCCTGCTGGAATTCCTTGAAGATGTTCACCCATGCATTTAAATCAGAGGTACAGTTGTTGCAGTGAACCATTGCTACCGGAAGGCCATCCGGTGTCGTCACCATATCAATCTCCTCGTGAACCTTCTTTAAGCTCTCGTTCTCATCCATGACAACCATCGCAAATACAGAGGTTCCTGCTGACACATTTCCGGTATGTACGGTTACGCTGTTGGTTGCTGCCATTCCAGTTCCAGCATCGCCCTCTGGCGGACACATTGGAACACCAGCCTCAAGCTCGCCAGTCGGGTCAAGAAGCTTTGCACCTTCTTCGGTTAAATTTCCTGCCGGCTCACCTGCGACAAGTACCTTTGGCAGAATGTCACGAAGCTTCCAAGAATAGCCCTTCGGTGCAATCAGCTGATCAAAGGTCTCAACCATGCTCTGATCATAGTCCTTTGTCTTACTGTCAATTGGGAACATACCAGATGCCTCACCAACACCGAGTACTCTTTTTCCGGTTAACTTCCAGTGAACATAACCTGCCAGTGTGGACAGATAATCAATGCGTGGCAGATGCTCCTCTCCATTTAAGATTGCCTGATACAGATGAGCAATGCTCCATCTCTGCGGAATATTAAAAGAGAACGCCTCTGTCAATTCCTTTGCTGCCTGCTCAGTGATTGTATTTCTCCAAGTACGGAATGGAACCATCAGTGTTCCTTCCTTATCAAATACCATATAGCCGTGCATCATAGCAGAAAAACCAATTGCACCGATCTTTTTTAAAGTAGCACCGCACTGAGACTTTACATCTGCTGCAAGCTTTGCATAAGCGTCCTGCAAGCCAGTCCAGATATCCTCAAGTGTATACGTCCAGATTCCGTTCTCCAGACGATTTTCCCAGTCATGCGCGCCCTGTGCAATCGGAGCATTCTGCTCATTTGTCAGTACTGCCTTAATTCTTGTTGAGCCAAACTCAATGCCAAGAACTGTTTTTCCAGCCTCTACGGCCTCTCTCATTTTTACCGAATCCATATTGAACCTCGTTTCTGCGTTTATCGCGTTTCAGAAAGTACAGCTTTCTGTTTTTTCAAGATTTTTCTTGCATTCCCAGTATAGCACACTGCCTTTTTAAAAACAACTGAAACTGCTCAGATGCGCTACACAAACTTATCTAGTCTGATATGATACTCTTTCCTATGAAGCTCGCTCCACCTACGAAAACAAAGATGGAGATTCTGTCCCTGTCTATCAAATCAGCTCAACTTCTATCTATCAAAGTAGGCAGAGTACCACGTCCATAGGAGCTATGCACCGCATGGGCGTGGGTGAATGCCTTTGATGCTGCTTATTGATTTTTAATATATTCTTGTACCATTTGTAGACTGTTCTCACTTACTGTTGTGGCAAAATAGCTATCACTCCAAAATAATGGTTTCCAGTAGTATTCTTTCAGAAAGGTATCACCATACTGTTTTCTTGCATAACGGCTTGCTTTCGTTTTAATGACATTTACCAGTGTACCCGGTGCAGTGAATGGATCTGCTTCGAACAAAATGTGGATATGATCCGCTTCCCCATTCATTTCTAAGATTACCAAATCTTTCTCGTCGAAGATATCCTGTATTACTTGATAGACCAGTTCTTTAACAGCCCCGGTTAAAACCGGACGACGGTACTTTGTTACCAGTACTATATGATACTGTAATAAAAAACAACTGTGTCGATTGGTATAATACGTTTGCCCTAACTTTTTCTTGTACATATGTTCTTTTTTCTCTTTACATCCATTTATTTTTATGGTATAATAATAGCATAGAAATAAATTATTGTAAAGAGGTACATCCATTATGAAAAAGGCAGTTCCGATGATCTTATCAGAAGATAATTTTAAACAGATCTTTGCTTTTGCAGAGCAGTATTCAAAACTTGCAAAAGCACTGTATAATGCTGCTCTTTTTCGTATCCGTCAGGTCTTTACAGGGTGGGACAAGGGAGATAATCGTACTCCATTAGAGCAGTCTGTCTTTGACGAAATTGAGTGCGCGAAAGAGGCTTATGGCAATTTCTCCTGTCGTCGCGTTCTTTCCTATCCGTCGTTAGACAAGATTTTGCGTGCAAATAGGAATCCCGACTTTTTTGCAGGTCTGCCCATGCAAACAGCACAGAGTATTGTAAGACAGGCAGTTACTGACTTTAAAGCCTGGCTTGAAGCATTAAAGGCCTATAAGAAAGATCCTTCTTCCTTTACGGGAAAACCGAAAATGCCTGGCTATTGTAAGGCGGATAAAAAGACTTTTAAGGTGACAAATCAGGATGCGGCTCTTTATCCGACAAAAGATGGAAAGGGGTGTCTTTTGAAATTACCTAAGATGGATCATAACAGGATACCGCTTTCTTATCTGAAGGATACTTCTAATCTTCGTGAGATTGTGTTTAAGCCTTACTATGGAAAGTATATCATGACATTTATCATTGAAGATATGGCACCACCTTTTTACCCGGATCTTCCGAATATGGCAGGAATGGATCTCGGAACGGATAACATCGCAGCTATCGCATGCACAGACGGCTCGTCTGTTGTATACAAGGGCGGTGCCATTCTGTCCACAAATCAGTTCTTTGCCAAGCAAAAGGCATCTGCTGTATCTATCCTTACGAAAGGAAAGAAACACCGCCATGCGTCCTCTGCATTTTTGAGCAATCTTTCTTTAAAGCATGATTGTTTCCTCAAAGATCAAATGCACAAACTCAGTACAACCATTGTCCGGTACTGTATTGCTCATCGAATTGGTATCCTCGTTGTTGGAACCAATCGCTTGTGGAAGCAACACGCATCCATGAGTAAGAAGAATAATCAGAAGTTTGTCTCCATCCCTCACGAAAGGCTTCGTTGGATGATCTCCTACAAGGCACTGATTGCCGGCATTGAAGTAATCTGGCAGGAAGAAAGCTATACTTCAAAGGCAGACTGTACTGCAGGTGACTTGATTCCGGTATACGGAAAGGAAAGGACACATCCGGTATTCTCAGGCCGTCGTATCGAGCGAGGATTGTATCTGTGCAAAGCAGGATATTGCATCAATGCGGACTGTAATGGGGCTGCCAATATCCTTCGAAAAGCATTTCCGCATGCATGGGATAAATGCAAAGATTTCCAATTTTTGGCAACACCTGCTTCTGTTGGATTCAAAAGCTTAAATCCAAGCTCAGTTCCTAATAGACAGAAACAACGTGCTGCAAATAAAAAGAAATAAGTAGTAGAACTGCGTCATCCGGACGCGCCCTGCAAGGCAGGTTGAAAAGATCCGGATCTAAGTATTCCAAAGGTTTCATTCGCCAATGGATAGAGGACTTCGTGAACAGTCCTTTGCATGCACGGCTAGCGATAGGCTCATTCGTCTGCGTTCGAGAGACGTAAGTAGCACGGCATCAAAAACTTTACAAACATCGGTCATAGCTTTTAGTGTGTATTTTCGGAGCGAAGCTCCGCTTTTGATACCACGTCCATAGGAGCTATGCACCGCATGGGCGTGGAGACTTCATGAATCTCAGACCAATGTGATCAGTGTTGGAACGCGCATCACACTCAGACAAAATGATGGATCTCATAAGGACTATCTTTTGCTTCGCGTCAGTCCAATTGAAACCATGAGAAAAATCTGGATTTTCCCGGTTGCATATTCATCTGCTGAGATTGGTTTGATCACAAGCGGATGTGATTATGTCATTCCTTCGATATTTGAATATGAATTCACCTATGCTCCACTCGGTGACAAGGGTGTTCCGTCTATCGCAAAGAACCCTACAAATGAGCGCTATCCTCAGCTTGGAAACATTGAAAATGTCGAGCTTAGCTTTATCAATGATGGTACTTTGCTAAACCACGAGAAAGATTTCTTCAGACAGACTGCCGACCGCTTTGCATCTGGCGAACTTTCCTCACCGTAGGATGCTGCCTGCGACTATATTGAGCGCTGTGCAGAGGTGGCAAAGGAAATGAAGGAAAGAAAGTAATTGTTTATATGAAAAGACCTCTCGGAAGCAATGTTTTCCGAGAGGTTTTTTGCACCACTGGGGACATACGCAGAGCCAAAAAGCTCCGTCCCTATGCGTAGTAGAGAAATGACCGAAGTTTTGACCATGAAGCTTCATCCCAGTCATGATCAATCGAAATCTCATAAAGAGAGGCTTGGCAAGCTTGTTTTAGGCCACGCATCTGCAAGATCATTGATGTATTTTCATAGCGCGGTGCGATTGTTAGCATCGCATCTGTTTTCTTTGACAATTCAACCGTCTTTGCAAAGCGAAATCGTCCATTTGCGCCTGCAAAATTTGGAAGATAGTAATCTGCTGTCGAAAACAATTCTTGATCTCCACTGGAAAATGGATTTCGTCTTTCAAGTAAGTTTCCAATCATTTTGATATGACGTTCCAATTCTGCTATTTTGGAATCATCGCAACCGTTTTCTTTCCAAAGAAAATAGAAATACTCAATTAACGGTGCACGCAAGATAGTATACTCATTTTCTAATTCATCCAAAATTCCATCATTTAATACACTTAAGCACATTGGAGTTCCTGTCACGCCAATAACGGTATCCCTTACTGGTAGTTTTGCAATCTGCTTCGCAAAGCTTTCTAATTCTTTCCATCCTAGAATGGAAGATGGCACAAATGCTTCTCTATGCTTTCTTGGTACTAGATACAGCAAATCTCCTGTTAAAATCGCTCTTACAAATAAATCAAAATCAGAAACTGTTTCGGGCAGCTGTTCAATAATTGGCGATACCAACTGTACATTTGTTAATCCTTCCTGATTTAAAATAGCCTCAGTTACGCTTACATACTGACCGTCGGCCTCGGAACCAAGTGTCTGTGGAAGCAAATATTGTGCTTTTGTATCTTTTAATGTGCTTTCACCTTTTAAAGTTTCCAGCTTCTTTTGGCTTTTTAAAATACTTCCAAGAAGTACTGCAAATGGCAGATATTCCTTACTGCTTGTGTGAGCTCGGCCGAGAGAAAGTGCACGATCATCTGCCTCTTAGAGCGCATATGCATTGTAACCTGTCTTTTCTAAGTATTGTCGAATCCACTCTGTATACTCACCCAGATTTGGAATGTACAGTGGATGCACAGTATTTGGCTTTTTTTGAATATTTGTCTTTCGGATTGTCACCTGATCCATTTGAAAATCAGCTAGCAAAACTTTTGCTTCTCTCTTTGACAAGCTATTTAAAAATGCTTCAATTCTTGTGACTACACCAACCTTACTAAAATGCTCGTCCACCTCAATTTGAAGATATGGCTTATCTCCCATCTCCTTTTTGAACAGATGACTTAGCATACTATCTGGGCCGCATCCATGGTTGGTCAGATAGACAGCATATAAATTTGGATGATGGGCTATCAGCTTCGCACCTGATAAAATATGCTGTCCAAACGGCCAATAGAGATTCGGATATTCCTCTGAAATATCAATTGAATGACCCGGAAGATGAGACAGAGTAATCACCTTATAGCCGCGCTCTAGCAAAAGATCTGGAATGCCCATATTTAAAATCGGATCGGACACACCATAATTTCTTGTGATCAAAACAAGCACCTTATCCTCTGGCTTTAGACTTTCCAATAATTGTTTTCCCAACTTTTCCACAGCATTTGTATGCTTTCGAACAGCCATGGCACCTGACAAAAGTGCCTTCGCACAAAATGGCTTTGGGATACCTAAAACCTTTCCAAGACCCAACATTGCCGATGCCATTGCTTCTTTTCCAAAGTCCAAGTCAAACACAGGCGACAAAAGTGTGATTCCTTTTTCTTCTATCTTTAATGACTTTGCAATCGAAACTGCCGCTGTCTGCATATAGACACAACCGTAATTGTGCTCCACATGACTCAGTTCATGCTTCATCGTGTGGATTGTTGGAAGGAATATATAGTCCACCTTCTCATCAATCAGCTGCTTCATATGGCCGTAGATCAATTTCACTGGATAGCAGGTCTCCCCCTGAGCAGTTTCCTGTGAGAGACGGATCGTCTCCTCATTTGTCGGCTTCGTCAAAATGACATTGTAGCCAAGTGAAGAAAAGAACGCATTCGCCATTGGAAAAAATTTGTGAATCATCAGTGCAAACGGAACTCCAACTGTCTTTTTTCTTGGATTTCGTTCTCCTGTGTAACCGTCCAATAACAGCTGATCGGCTTTATGATAAAATGCAATGTTTTGTCTGATCTCTTCGTTTATTGTATCCATTCGAACCGGCTTTCCAGAAAACTCATATCCGACAAATGTACTTTTTCTTCCCTTATTGGCTTCTTTTGCAAGAAGAGCTACACCAAACGCACCGCTGATTGAAAAATAAGGATTTACCGTAATGCGATCCTTATAAAAGGAGCGAAAAGCGGCGACAATTCCCGGATTATAGGCAACACCACCCTGCAAGACAATGTGCTTTCCAACTGGCTTTACTCCAACAACCTTGTGCAGATAGTTTTGCACAATTGAATAGCAAAGACCTGCTGCGATGTCACTTTGTGAAATCTTCTCTGCTGAAGCTGCAGCAATTGCCGTCTCGATAAATACAGTGCAGCGCTCTCCCAAATTCGCCGGATTTTTTGCAGTCAATGCTAGCGGACCAAATTCTGAAATTGGGATTCCCATACGTACAGCTTGTTCCTCGACAAAGCTTCCTGTTCCTGCCGCGCAGATTTTATTCATCTGAAAATCAGCCACTTTTCCATCTTCAATCTGAATATATTTGCTGTCCTGACCACCAATCTCAAAAACGGTATCCACCTCTGACACACAGTATGCGGCACCCGCTGCCTGAGCAGTAATTTCATCTCGAATCGCATCTGCGCCAAGCATTCTGCCGACACGCTCTCTTCCAGAACCTGTCACACCCACTGCGCAAAATGTAAGCTCGCCAAAGCGCTCTTTGATACTGGAAAGTCCCTTTCTGACGGCTGCCTCTGGATTTCCTGCTGTGCGAAGATACTGATAATCGACCAATTCATTGTCTTCTCCAATGATGACAAGATCGGTGCTTGTTGATCCAATGTCAATTCCAAGCACACAGCTTCCACTGATCGGCTTATGCGTACAGATTGGATCTTTCTGGAAATTGGCCTCTGACTGTACCAATGGTTGCAAGCTAGAGTGACTTGTCTGCCCTACTTTCTCTGATGCTGCAAGCAGATCCTTTCTCGTAAACTGACCTGTCGCATGAATCGCTGCACCAACTGCACCTGCAAAGCTTGCAAGTTCTGGCACAATTAATTCCTCATCTGACAAGCCAAAAACTTCTTTGATTGCACGAATCACGCCACGATTCTTTGTGACACCGCCACAGAACGCAACTGGCTTTTCTACTGCCAGACTTCCCACAATCGTTGCCTTATAATTTTTAATCATTGCATAGCAAAGTCCAAGTAAAATATCTGGTGTGCAAATACCCTCTTGCTGTCTATGAATGATATCCGTCTTTGCAAAGACGGCACAGCGACCAGACAAGCGCGGAATCGACTCTGCCTTTTCAACAAGAGCTGAATAATCCTCGATTGAAAGACCAAGTCTTGACATCTGATCCTCAAAGAAACTGCCAGTTCCACCGGCACAATGCCCATTTGTTGCAAACTGCGG
>CAUCWU010000035.1 GCA_958446555.1 uncultured Lachnospiraceae bacterium
GTCGGCGGTCTTGTTCCTACAAGACTCATATCTCCCTTTAAGACATTCCAAAACTGAGGAAGCTCATCAATGCTTGTTGACCGGATAAATTTACCCACCTTCGTGATTCTCGGATCATCCGTCATCTTAAACATGAGGCCCTTCATCTCATTCTTTGCCATCAGCTCGGCCTTTCTCGCCTCTGCATCCTGATACATCGAACGGATCTTATAAATATAGAAGTAACGGCCATTCTTTCCAACTCGCTTCTGCTTGAAAATAAGTGGTCCCGGCGACTCTAACTTGACTGCTGGTGCGACAAACAACATGACAACTGCAGTGATTATCAATCCCACAATTGCACCGACAATATCAATAATACGCTTCATCACAAGCTTATTGAAATCAAAAAATCTCGGTGCAACACTTAATGCATAGCGATTTCCAATCTGTGTCACCTCTCTCTGATAACCAGCACCTAAACGATCTAATAGATCAATATTGACATGGGCAATCACACCCATCTGCGCAAACTGCTCGGCATAGTCGGCAATCTCCGTTCTTCTCTGATCATCCAATACGATAAATACCTCATCGACGACCTCTCGACTCGCCACCTCGATCACATTGTCATGGTGTGCAACCACTCGATACCCTTCAATCTCTTTTCCAACCATATCTCGGTCCACGATTGCAAGTGTAATCAAATAATTTTCGTATGTATTATATCGCTTCAAATCTTCTGCTAGAATCTTCACATGATCTGCCGTTGTTAACACAAGCAAATGATCTGCCTTTTTCGATTTGAATATCGAGCGCAACGCACGCTTACAAATCAAATGCAACACTGACATCAATACCATATTAATTACAACCGTCAGTGTCCAAACACTTCTACTGATTAGTTCCGTATTCTTTGTGATAAAAAATACAGCGATCAGCACAGCGCCCATAATGATATTGAGCTTGACTGTGTATATAATCTCCTCATATTTATTTCGCTTCATAAAATAGCGGTTCATATTAAATGACAAGAATACTAGGAAATAGCTGATCAATATCATCCACATAGACGATAAAACAGATGAAAAATCAAACACAAATTTTCGAAAAACCGACGCCAAAAAGCAAGCTGCGATATAACTTACCACAAGGCAGACCGCGTCAATCCAAATCAGCAGATAATCCTGCATGTTTTTCCTTTGTTGACTCATACTCACAAAACCTTTCTCAATTATTTCTTTTATTCTACCACAACCGATTTCTTTAAACAAGCTCTCTTTACTTTATAGGGAAAAAAAGGTATAGTAGAAACGAGATTGATTCCAAAGTTAAATTTAGAAAGGTATGGTAGTTATCGTGAATTTAGAAAAACCAATTATTTTAGCCTCTGGCTCTCCACGCCGAAGAGAATTGTTATCTCAGCTTGGCGTTACTTTTACTGTCTGCCCAGCAAAAGGCGAAGAACTCACCACAAAAACACTTCCGTGTGACATTGTCTGTGAGCTTTCCTACCAAAAAGCACTTGAGATTGCAAAGGCGCAAAACACACCTTGTTATGTCATTGGAGCTGATACAATTGTCTCTTTTGAAAATCAGATTCTTGGAAAGCCGAAGGATTCTGCCGATGCAATTCGCATGGTCTCTATGCTTCAAGGCAATACCCATCAAGTTTACACCGGCGTTACGCTAATTGAAGTTGGTGAAACTGGAATTCTTCGTGAGAAAAGTTTTTACGAGGAGACAAATGTGCATGTTTGCCCTATGACTGAAGAAGAAATTTCTTCTTATGTTGCAACAGGCGAGCCGCTTGACAAGGCTGGTGCCTACGGCATTCAGGGTGCATTCTCCATTTATGTATCCGGTATTGACGGCGATTACTTTAACGTAGTTGGACTTCCAGTTTGCCGTCTATATCATGAGCTTTCTCAGTTTGTAGGCAAAGCAGAGTAACCGATTCACTCATTGATTTTGTATTATTTCAAGCATTTGCGATTTTTCTAGTTTATTGTTTCGCAAAAAAGCGGTACCCATTACGGATACCGCTCTTTTTATTTTACTACATTGGCACATTCAAATAGATACTTGCTTTTTCCTTATCAACTTTCTTTTGCCAATCGTTGACGCTTACTTTCTACTCTTCTTTGTCATAAGAATCATTGCGATCACTGCAGCTGCAAGGATGACTCCAAGTACTACAAGAATGATTCCAATGATACTACTTGGATCGTTAATACCAAGAATCTGGCTAATCGGATTCGTATTGGCCTGAGTAGTCGGCATTGCCAATGTGCTACTGGAAGCTTCCGGTGCCGATGACTGCACTGCTGAGGAGGACGGTGCTGTGCTCGGCGCTGTGGACGGCTGAGCTGATGACGACGGTGCTGTGCTTGGTGCCACTGTTGTTGTCGTTGGCGCTACCGTTGTTGTGGTCGGTGCTTCTGTCGTGGTAGTTTGCGCTACTGTTGTCGTGGTTGGTGCTTCTGTCGTGGTAGTTGGCGCTTCGGTTGTTGTCGTCGGTGCTTCTGTCGTGGTAGTCGGTGCTTCTGTTGTCACCATCGGAAGCTCTTCTGTCTTTGTTGCACCACATACAGTACAGGTATAAAGCTTTACGCCAGTTGCTGTTGTCGTCGGCTCTGTCTGAATCACACCGTCATCCCAGGTATGATCGGCATTTACCGTAAAGCGAACACTTGCAAGATTACCAGCCGCATCTGTTGCTGTAAATACATAAGCACCTGCCTTTGTAATCTCATAACTGAAGCTGCCTGCTGTCTGTACGCTTGCCGCTGTCGCAATCTCTTGATTGTTTAACTTTACAGAATACAGATTGGTGTCTGCTACGTTAAGTGTCACCTTCTGCTCTAAGCAATAGGTCTTATTTGCCTCTGCTCCACTAATCGTAGGTGCTGTCTTATCAAGCTTAATGCTAATCTGCTTTTGCTGACTGATCGCTCCTGTTGAACGATTCATCAGATAGTAGTTCATCGTGTAGCTACCCTCTTCTGTGATAACAATCTGTGTGTTGGTTCCAAAGTTATCTCTATCGTTTGTAAATGCGATATAGAAACCATCTGGTGCTTTCAGTGTTGCATTCTGGCGATACCAGCCATTGCTTCCCATTCCCTGGGACAAAAAGGCTGCATCCACATTGACACTGTAATTCGGATCGTACTGTCCACATACGGTACAGATACCATTCGCATAGCTGTGTCCATTGTTTACTGTAATCGTAATACTTGCCTCGTTTCCGGCTGCATCAACTGCTTTGATTGTCTGCGCCTCAGATGCCGGTGCCACCGTCAATGTACCTTCCGGTGTCAAAGAAACAGCATTTCCATTTACTGTCACTGAAGTCAAATTGGCATCACTGATCGTCAACGTTGGTGCCTCACAGTAGGTCTTTCCATTCTCGGCACCACTGATCGTTGGTACTGTCGCATCAAAGAATGCTGTATATGTCTTTATTGTGCTGATGATCTTTCCATCGGTGCTAAGCAGATAATAATGAATGTCGTTTTGACCATCCTGGAGTGTTACCTGCAAAGAAGTCTGTGTTCCAAAGTTTTCCTCATCACCTGTCTGACTAATATAATAACCAGTAGGTGCTGTAAGCGTAATTATATTGTTGGTTCGATACCAATTTCCCTCAGCATCTGGTGTTGTTGCCACTGCATCTGCTACGCTGTCTGACTCGGTTGCCGGCTCCTTATAATTTGGATCTGCCTCTCCACAGTAAATACATTTTCCATTTTCAAATGTATGACCATCGTTTACCGTATAATGAACGGTTGTCTCATTTCCTGCTTTATCGCGAAGAATGATCGTCTGCTCACCATCGGCCGGTGCTGCTGTAAAACTGCCGTCTGCATTCTCTGTCACAGATTCTGGAAATACACAATTTGTACGATCCAGATTTTCCTCTACGATCGTAAATGTAACCGGTGCACAGTAAACCTTTCCCTCCTCGATGCCATTCTCTTGAGGAGCCGTGGTATCCAGATACAAAGTCAATGTTCTCTGCTCACTTACCGTTGTATTGTCGTCTTTTACCAGATAGTAAACGATCTGATTTTCTCCCTCATCTAGTTCAACATCCATTATCGGCATTCTGCGAGAACGCTCATACAAATTTTCAACAATGTTGTAACCATCTGGAGCTGTCAGCGTAATATATTTGGTTCGATACCAACCATCATTTCCCTGACTATCTGCAGGAGTACCGTCTTCATTTTTTGCTTCAAATGAAACTGCCGGAATGTTTGTGTCTACTGTTGGCTCTGGAACGTAATCCGGATCCTCAGCTCCACAGATCACACATTTTCCTTCTGAGAAGGTATGACCATTATTAATGATCACATTTACAGTAGTCATGTTTCCTGCCTCATCTACTGCTGATACGCTAAGCTGTCCTTCACCTGGCTCCAACATGAAGCTTCCAGTTTCATCAAGTGTTACCGGCTGACCATTGACTGTTACTGTAAATGCACTCTCATCGGTCACAGTTACCTTCTGCGCCTCACAGTAGGTCGTGCCATCTTTAATTCCAGTAATCTCTGGAGGTGTTGTATCTGCTGGCTTCGTCGGGGTTACTGCAACTTGAACTGAAGCGTTCATTGTATTATAAATAGACGTATCTTTCGGTGTGTAAACTGCTGTGTAAACACCATTTTCTGGAACGATATTGCCATCAAGCCAGCTCCAACCTTCCGGAAGTGAAACGGTTGAAAGTGTCTGACCTTGATCTAAGCTGACACTCTCCGGGCACGCCTCTGCCGGTGTTGGATCAAGCTTATTCACTTTAATCGTAATTACAATGCCTTCCACTGTATTGTAGGTGTTTGTGTCATATGGAACAAATCGAGCCTGCACATTTACCGTATCCGAACCTGCCGGAAGTGGTGTTGCCGGATCAATTGCCCACTCAAAATATCCAGTCGAATCACTTGGAAATGTAATCTCTGATAATGGATGTGTCACAAATCCTTCCAAGCCTTCCGGTATCGTATAAACCGGGTCTACCTTTTGAACCGGTGTCGTTTCTGGTTCCTGCTCTGGTGTCGGTTGTGTAACTGGCTGTTCAGGAGTTGTCTCTGGTACTTGACCTTGCGTTGTTTCTGGCTCTGAAGTTGGCTCAGCTGTCTTCTCGATCAATGTCACATCTGATTCAATTGTCATACCAGCTGTCACATCCACCAAACTGCCATCTGCTCCAGCCATCTGCCACTGACGTCCATCTGAAAAAATGCTGTCTGGAACCACGCCATTTGTGTAAACAACAGCATCCTCTGCTGCTTCATCTGCATAGTCTAATGTCCACTTATAAACACGCGAGATACTGTCATCTGCTTCCTTAAAGCTTGGGAAACTGTCAGTTCCAAGAAGCTGTGAAAACTTTGGCTCACTGAAATTTGAATTTAATAACCATGCCACTGCACCATCGGCAAACTCAGAAGAATCAAGCACTGTCACACCTGCCGGTGCATCCACTACAAACAAACTACCATCGACACTATCCTTCTTCTCTGTAAATGTAGAGGATACATTGCCATTTCCTGTCACGGATGAATAGCCTGGCGCATAATTTAGAAGAATCGGTGTTACCTGATCCTCTGCCAACTGATTGTTGATGGTGAATCCATCTGAATACACTGACTGAATCACATTCTCGTTATCTGCAACAAAATCGCTGACAAATGCATTGCTCATTGAAGAAGTAAGAGTCGAATTTGTTGTAATGCAGGCTGTGATGGTTCCCTCATTTCGACCTGCCAAAACAGCTGCATTATTATTTGATGTAATCGATGTATTTTCTAACTTCAACTCGGTTACATAGCCACTCGCTCCAATATAACCAAAGACAGCTGCTAGTGCATTCTGTGTCAGATTTTCCGTTCCCGGCACACCAGTTGCCTCTGCCTGTGCAGCTGATACCGTGCTTACAAGATCCTGCCCTGAAATCTGATCCATTGTAATACCGGCTATGCTGTAACCATTTCCATCAAATACACCGTCATAGCTCTTTCCTGCCTGAGTGCTACTGTCATAGTAACCAAGCGGTGTCCATGAATATCCTGCTAAGTCACTCATGTTGATGTTATCAGCTAAGCTAACATTTTGAGTCTCCAAATCACCTGCATAAAAATGCTGGACAAACCATGCCAGTTCTCCTGCATTCTCAATCTCATATGCACGAAGATCTGTGTAGCCAAGCTGTGTCATATCTTGATTTTCAATCACCTGAGGCTGCTCAAACTCCATATAACCATTCACATTTGTAATTCCATTTGTATATGGACTTTGCGCCTCCTCTGCTGTTACTGGAATATTAATCATAAGCATCGCTGCTGATGTCAGTAATGCGCTCAATTTTGCTTTTTGTCGTTTTATCTTTATCATATGCGGACCTCCTTGTCCGGTTTGGGAATACCCTTCACCTTTTCTCTATTCTCAGTATAGCACGCGAGTTTAGCAATGTCACCTTAACAAAACACGACAATTTTTACAAATTTCTTACGTTCGCGTGTGCCTAGTTTAATGCGGGGCTTCGAACGATGGCAACATTTAATATCTCTCTTTCAGAAATTCAGATACATTTGTATGACCGTAGTGGACGAGCTTCGCGTCGAACTCGACTAATCGCTTTTTGATCTGCTCGATATCTTTTGGTTTTAATACGCCACTTTCTTCCTGTTTTGCAAAGGCTTCTTTTGCCTCTTTATAGGATTGCAATGTAAGATCCTTATAATTGTTTTCCAAATACATCTGAACTGCATTTAATTTTGCTTCCATCTCTTTTAATGCTTTTTTTCTCTCAAACATCTGTCTCTCCTTCTTATTTGTACAATTTTTTTGTTGGCATAGTGCCTAATTTATGTTATACTGAACACAGTATAACACATTTTTCAAGTTAGGAGGATTTTTTATGCCAACACCACATAATAATGCACAAAAAGGTCAGATTGCTAAGACCGTTTTAATGCCGGGCGATCCGCTTCGCGCAAAATTTATTGCTGAGACTTTCTTACAGGATGCTGTTCTTGTAAATGAAGTACGCGGTATGCTTGCCTACACTGGAACCTACAATGGAAAGCCAATTACTGTTATGGGCAGCGGAATGGGTATGCCAAGTATCGGTATCTACTCCTATGAGCTGTTTAAGGAGTACGACGTTGACCGCATCATCCGTATCGGAAGTGCTGGAAGCTACAGCAAGGATGCAAAGCTTTATGATGTTGTTCTTGCAACCTCTGCTGTCAGTGAATCCACTTATGCAAAGGTTCAATCTGGCTATGATAAGGATGAGACCTATCCGTCTGAGGCATTAAATGCTTCATTAAAGGAGACTGCAAAGCGCCTTGGCATCAATATGATCGAAGGTGCAATCCACTCTAGCGATGTTTTCTATCGTCAGCCATCTAGCGAAAAGCCAACCTACTGGGAGAAACTTCGCGATGAGCGCGGATGTCTGGCTGTTGAGATGGAGAGCTTTGCACTGTTTGCAAATGCTGCTGTACTCGGCAAGGAAGCTGCTTGTCTTCTGACTATCTCTGATAGCTTTGTAAGCCCAGAGATCACCACTGCTGAGGAGAGACAGACCTGCTTCACCAATATGATGAAGATTGCTTTGGAAAACTTATAATATGCCTAATACTAAAACAAGGGTCAGATGCCAACGCATCTGACCCTATTTTTCTACCCTGCAATATGAAACATATCAATCAAAATAATCAGTGATAATCCATAATACGTAATAACAGCTACCAAATCATTTACCGTTGTGATCAGCGGACCCGATGCAACTGCCGGGTCAACATGAATTTTGTGGAAAAACATTGGAATTACGGTTCCAATAATACTTGAAATCACCATTGCGACAACCAATGCACCACCGACACAAGTCGAAATTAAGAACGCATGTAGCCAATCATATCCCTTAAAAAAGTGAATGTATACACCCAAGAATGCAAGTGTCATTGCACACAGTACGAGTCCATTGCACAGACCAATTCTTGCTTCCTTAAACACCAGACCAAGCTTTTGCTTCGCCTTTAAGTTTTCATCCATCAAAACACGGATGGTAACAGCAAGTGACTGGGTTCCGACATTACCAGCCATATCGAGTACCATTGACTGGAAACAGATGACAACTGGAAGCACGGCTACAACTGACTCAAACATACCAACTACTGATGAGACAAGCATGCCCAAAAACAACAGTGCAATCAACCAAGGAAGTCGTTTTTTCATACTCTGAACAGTTGTCTCGTTCAAATCCTCCTCAGCCGTCAAACCACCGAGCTTTGCATAATCATCGCCCATTGCATCATCGACCATCTCTACTACATCCGATGACGTAATGATACCGGCAAGCTTTCCTTCCTGTGTCAAAACTGGAAGTGAATCCTCTGCATATTCCTTGATACGGTCAACGCAATCGTCGGTCTTTTCATGGTCAAGCAAATATGGATAGGAACGACTGATAATACTTTCAAGCGTATCCTTATCTCTTGCGACGATCAAATCCTTTAAATCAATCGCACCATAATATTTGTCCTGATCATCCACAACATAGATTGTGGAAATATTGTCATTTTCTCCTGCCTGCTTGACAAGCTCTCTCATCGCTTGGCGAATCGTCAAATCGTTGTGAATGCAGACATAGTTCGTGGTCATGTTGCTTCCGATTTCATCGTCGTCATACGACCACAGAAGCTTGACATCCTCAGATGTCTCATGATCCAGACGCTTGACAATCTCAGCTTTTCTCGATTCGTCCATGTCCTCGAGTACATCAACTGCATCATCTGAGTCCATGTGGGAAACGACATTTGCTGCTCTCTCGACTGAGAGTTCTTCCATATATGGGCCTGCATCATCGAGATAAGCAAATACCTCAGCGACACGATCTACCCCCAAAATTTTATACAGCCGCTGTCTTTCCTGCGGTGTCAGTCTTTCCAGAATTTCAGCAATATCATTGTCATGATAATCTGACAGGCGATCCTCTAGCTCTTTTTCACTTAATGAACTGGAAATGAGTGCTTCGAGTTCTTCAAGATGCTGACTCTTGCTGTCATTTAATGTTTTCATTTGTTTTTGCCTCCTTACTTATCCGAAACTTTCCATTGTGATAAAAAGGACTGATATTCTGCGATGCAAAAAGGCAATTTCTATTTGTCAGCCGATATAGAAGGCTTCGTCTTCGGACTGTTTCATACCGCGACAATACACGCTATTTTGCCCGATCACATCACAGTTACTACTTCGCCCTATACTATCGCAACCATCCATAAAACGTCACCTCCATTATTTTCAAACTTTCTCTAATATTTTTGCGGGTTTCAAGGTCCCAAGCCGCTTTATGCAAGCATGATCGGCTTGGGACTTTTCAACCCTGGTATCATATTATAATCTCCCAATTTTGATTTTTCAACCCTTCATAGGTAAAATTTGTGTAAGAATCCTTACTCAGTAAAATGTTTACCGAATATATACGATTGTAATTTAAATTGTACCATTTATCTCCCGATGAACCTTCCTTCTCACGAAGATAAAGCAAATCACCTGCATAACGATCGTTAGTCCCCATGATGCCGGATAGGAGATAAAGAGGACATCAAGCGCGCGATTTTGTGGAAAGATCACATAAATCCAGAAAATTCTGGTTCCGACGGTTCCGATAATTGAGAGGATCATTGGAACAGTTGAACATCCCATTCCACGAAGTGCACCTGGGAATAAATCCATAATACCACACATAAAATACGTCAATGTTGTATAAGAAAGAATCTCCATTCCACTCTGAATTACATCTGGCTCTTTATTGTAGATTCCTAGAATCTGAGGACCAAAGACGTAGAAGATACCGCCCATAACCGATGCGATGATCACTGACAAAATACCACAGTCAAGCAATACTCTGTCCATACGCTTTGTCTTTCCAACACCGTAGTTTTGGCTGGTGAAGCTCATGCATGCCTGTGTAACAGAATTGATGCCTGCATACAGGAATCCAAGCAAATTATTGGCTGCTGTGTAGCCGGCCATCGCAATTGATCCAAATGAGTTAACTGAGGACTGCAATAGTACATTGGAAAAATTGATAACCGTACTCTGGATTCCTGCTGGCACACCCACCTGAAAAATCTGTTTTAAATAAGTAGGGTTGATTGCAAGCTTTGAAAAATGAAGCTGATAATCGGCATCGGTTTTGCACAGACAGCGAAGTACCAGTAGGCAAGAAATCAGCTGTGAAATTACAGTTGCAATCGCAACACCCTCCACATCAAGATGGAACACAATTACAAGAATCAAATTTAAAATTGCATTGGTTATACCTGATATCACCAAGAAAATGAGCGGTCTTTTCGTATCTCCAACGGCTCGAAGCACAGCTGCTCCATAATTGTATAGCATAAAAAATGGTGCGCCAATAAAATAGATCTTTAAATATAACGCTGCCATATCAATGACCTCATCCGGCGTATGCATCAGTTCAAGTGCAAATCTTGAAAACAGAAGACCAATCACTGTCATAAGGACACCGCTGATTGCCGCAAATAAAATGGATGTATGGACAGCCTCCGACATTTCTTTTAGCTTGCCTGCCGCAAAAAATCTCGCAGCAAGTACATTGGTTCCAAGTGAAATACCAACGAAAAGATTGGTAAACATATTTACTAACGCGCTGGTCGAGCCAACTGCTGCTAGTGGCTGACTTCCGCTAAAACGTCCAACTACAATAATGTCAACTGCATTAAACATTAACTGCAAAATACTAGACAACATAAGAGGCAACGAAAATGCAATCAGCTTATCCATAATCGTGCCATTTGTCATATCAATTTCATATTTTCTGTTGTTCTTCATAAAACTACTTCTTTCTAACTTCTGTCTCAAAATTCTGTCAGTTTGATGATATTGGGGGCAAAAGCCCTTCTGCCCCCAACATCATTTTTATTCTCCAATTGCGTTTTCCAACTGCCCAATTCCATCAATTTCACAGATGACGGTATCACCTGTCTTTAAAAACTTCGGTGGGTTAAAGCCCATTCCAACTCCTGCCGGTGTGCCGGTTGCAATCACGGTTCCTGCAAGTAACGTCATTCCCTCGCTTAGCTCCTCAATCGCACCGCCGATTGTCTGAATCATAAATTTCGTATTGCTGTTTTGACGAAGCTCTCCATTTACATAGCTACGAATGCCCAGATTCGCCACATTCTCTATTTCATCCTTTGTCACGATGCACGGACCAATCGAGGTCAGCTTATCCAGACTCTTTCCGAGATACCACTGCTTATGGCGTGTCTGCAAATTTCTCGCACTAAAATCGTTAATGATCGTATAGCCGAAAACATAGTCTTCTGCATCCTCTGCTTGAACGCCCTTTGCATCCTTTCCAAGAACGACGCCAAGCTCAGCCTCATAGTCAAGACTATCCACCAGTCCCTTATAACTAGGGATCGTCTCCTTATCTCCTGCTGCCTCGCTAACACGCTTCGAAAAATAAATTGTGTACGGCTTATCCTTCTCGAAAGCTTCCTTTGAAAATGCGCTTGCCTCCTTTGCATGCTCAGAATAGTTAATTCCAAGGCATACCACATCCTGTCTCGGACGCACAATCGGCGCAAGAATCTCAATCTCTTCACTCCTATATGCACGCTTCTGGCTCTTCTCGCACTTTATTTTCTCCATCTGCTCATTTGTTATATTGCAAACAAGACCTGTCATATCCGAAAATTTCATTCCAAAGTCTTCTACTCTATATAAGGAAGGATCACCTTTAAAGCTAGCGAAAAGCTGCTCGGATCCCTCTAATTTTCCTGTGTAAAAATGCATGTTGTTCCTCCTTTCTTAATACTATAATCCAGTTGTTTTCTTTTTTTCTAGCGCTACTTCTTGGTGAGACTGGGGTCAGGCAGTGCACTGCCCCCGAAACTTTATTTTCTATCGGATCAACTGTCCCTCGATACCATCAAAGTCCACGACACGCACGGTTCCATCTTTCAGCGTGATTGTGACTGGTCCGTATCCTCCGCACTTTTTTGTATCGGTATAGCTTACCTTCTCGATTGGGAAAATTTCGTTCTCTGCAAAATCTTCCAGACTCTCCTTTGTGATGACCTGAGAGATCAGCACATACGGCTGATATCCGTACTTCTTCTCTCT
>CAUCWU010000036.1 GCA_958446555.1 uncultured Lachnospiraceae bacterium
CAACCCTCTCATTCTATACTGATATGCAGCCCTGTCTGTTGTCTATTCGCTTCTATCTATTCCTGCAGAGCCGCATAACCGAACTTGACTGCCATAATCACTTTACAGCGATAAAGTAAAAAAAGGGGCGCCCTTATCATTCGATAAGAACGCCCTTGTTCCGGTCAGATCGTGATGAACTTGTCATCACCGATGACACTAAAATACATCATTTTATTCGGAAAAGCAAGCGTTTTTTCAGAATCGTTTCACTTTTGTGAAATATCCCCGTTTTTCACGGTAAACCCGAAAAATAATTGTCTTATTTGATTCAAGCCTTGCCTACAGAACCGAACAGCTCCATCTTTTCCTTAACAGTAGCCTTGATTGCCTCAGCACCTGGTGCTAACAGCTTTCTTGGGTCAAATCCCTTACCCTTCTGATCCTTGCCAGCCTCGATATACTCACGAGTAGCTGCTGCGAAGGACAGCTGGCACTCTGTATTTACGTTGATCTTAGAAACGCCTAAAGAAATTGCCTTCTTGATCATGTCAGCCGGGATACCTGTACCACCGTGAAGAACTAACGGCATATCGCCTACCTTCTCGCTTACTGCTGCCAGAGTCTCAAAGCTTAATCCCTTCCAGTTAGCCGGATATACACCGTGGATGTTACCGATACCAGCTGCTAACATGGTTACGCCCAGATCAGCAATCTTCTTGCACTCTTCCGGATCTGCGCACTCGCCCATACCTACAACGCCGTCTTCCTCGCCGCCGATGGAACCAACCTCTGCCTCAAGAGACATTCCCATGCCCTTACATACAGCAACCAGCTCCTTGGTCTTCTCGATGTTCTCTTCGATCGGCAGATGAGATCCGTCGAACATGATGGAGGAGAAACCAGCCTTGATGCACTTGTAGCATCCTTCATAAGTTCCGTGATCCAGATGCAGAGCAACCGGAACAGTGATGTTCATTTCCTCGATCATTGCCTTTACCATAGCTGCTACTGTACCGAAACCGGTCATATATTTTCCAGCACCCTCGGAAACACCAAGGATAACCGGGCTCTGCAGCTCCTGTGCGGTTGCAAGGATTGCCTTGGTCCACTCCAGGTTATTGATATTAAACTGGCCTACTGCATACTTGCCGGCCTTTGCTTTCTTAAGCATCTCTTCAGCTGTTACTAACATTGAAGTACCTCCTTAAATAGCTTTGATTGCATGTGTGATTATTTTTTCACAATCTTTAATAAGTATAGCATCTTCGCGGTGATATTTCAACTGGATTTTTTGCAGAGTTTATCTATCTGCCCCTCGGCGAAGTGATTGCCCACGAGCCTGACCGTTTCACTTTACGTACGGCTGCGTAGCAGACGTTTTCGTGGGCAAAGCACATTCACCGAGGGGCACTATTGACTTTTACGATTCTGCACGGTATCATTAAGGAAAACTTTTGGTAGAAAGGTGTCACTATGAAATTTAGCATGAAAAAGGACTCCCCTTTTCGAAACAACATTTTCCCGTGGGTAATCTACGGCATCGGAACTGCACTCTATGTACTGATTCTGATTATTAAGCTCGTAAAGCGTCCTGAACTGTTATCCCCAGGGATCACCATTTTGCTTGCCGTCATCGGCATCGCTCTCGGTGCACTTTATATGATGTACTTAAAAAAGAAGGTGACGAACCGTCGCCCGTATCTGGCTTTAAAGCAAGGCATGATCGTTGTATGGATTGTTGGCCTTTTGGGTGTTGGCTTGACACAGATTGCCCACTGGACCTATTGGCTGTGTATTTTCCTTGCAGGAATGAGCGTTGGCTATTTCTTTGTCTATATTCCAAGATTTATTGAGACGAAGAATTATCTAGCTGATGTGATGAAGGATTATAACGATAAATAATTTTAAGCTACGGGGTCAGGCACGGATAAACTGTCGTTTATCGTGAACTGACCCCGTTTTACTGAAATAAGACTGGCTCTTCCCGGTACTGAATTTTTATCACCGCATACGGATAGCTGATGTTTGCCGGCTCTTCCTTCTCTGGTCCTAATAGTACGCTTGTGACGACGATATTGTCATTTGTCAGATACACATCTGGAAACTGGATGCTATAGCCACCAGTCAGCTGTTTTCCGTAGCCGACCGCGATATAAAGTTCATCCTGATCTGCATAGGTTAACTTAAACTCGCCTGCCTTTTTCTGGTCAATGATCGTCTTTAATTCATCTGGAATATCGATATCATCGATTACTGTAAAGTCAAGATCTTGTAAGCGATCTTCTTTCTTAGAATTACAACCAAAAAGAAGGCATACTGTCAGGCTAAGAAAGATTCCTAGGAGCATGTGGATTGCAACTTTTGATCTGCTTTTTGCTTTTGGTGTGGTGTGTTTTAAATTGATCGCGGACATAAAAACCCCCATAAATATGATGTCTATCTCATATTTATGGGGTTTTCTTTTATTTATGAATCTTTTTTAATTGTTTGGGATCTCTTCTGCCTGCTTTACATAGCTACCCGGATTTCTCTTATAAGTGACACTCTGTCCCTTCTCTGGATACATCATGCCGAGCTCATTAACCGCATAGCTGTAGATTTGCTCGTAGTCAATTGAACCCTCAATCGCACTGCTTCTCGCACTATTATCCTCAACTAGCTCTGCGTATGTCTTCTGTAACGATGCAAGATTATTTCTACTCTCATTTAGCTTTGCCTGCTGTCCTACATAAAAAACACATGCCAATAAAAGCACTGCACACAAAACACCCACCACAGATGCTTCTACAAATGAAAGTGCATTTGCGTTTCTTCTTCGCTCTTCGAATTCCTTCTGTACTGCTCTCTTGTGAATCTGCTTTTCCCAACGTCTCTGACGCTCTCTTTGACGCTCAAGCTGCTCCTGCTCGTAGCGGTCCAGATAAGGAACTGCCTTGCGCACGGTATTGTCGCCGGAAATTGCTGTGTTCACTTGTTTATGAAAGCTCGGCCAAATTATGTTGTCTTTTTGCTCCATGGCATCCTCATCTCTTCCTATATCGTAATTCGTCCTCACAGCATGTTATTGGTGCCATGATTACAAAATTATTCCATCATATTCAAAGATATTTTAAGACATGATTTTGCCTTTGTCAACAACTTTTAACCGAAATTAACTTTTTTCTCGAACTTTTTAGAATCCAATTCCTACTGCAATTAAGATCGTAATGATCGCACCAATCATTAAAACGCCCAAAAACTTCCACATAAACTTAATCCAATTGGACCATTCGATTTTGGCAATTGCGAGGGATCCAATCAAGCAGCCTGAGGTCGGAACAATCAGATTGGTAAATGCATCACCAAGCTGGAATGCAAGTACAGAGGTCTGACGGGAAACACCCAAAAGATCGGCAAGCGGAGCCATGATTGGCATTGTGATTGCTGCCTGTCCAGATCCTGACACCACAAAGAAGTTGAATACAGACTGGAACAGATACATTAAAACAGCTGCAACTGCACCGGAAAGGCCAGAAAGTGCCTGAGAAATTCTGTACATAATCGTGTTAATTACGGTCGGTGTTGTCGGATCAGAGCCACCAAGCACCTGCATGATACCCTGTGCCATTGCGACAACAAGCGCAGCACCAATCAGATCCTTTGCTCCGTCCTTAAAAGAGCTTGCAATATCGTTCATTTTCATATCATTTAAATGGAACAAAACGCCGATGATACCAGAAACAATTCCCATGATGAAAAACTGGGTCGCAATCTCTGCCATATAGTAGCCCTTCACCATAACACCCCAGATCACCCAGATGACAGTGACAAGCAATGTCAAAAGTACTAAGATATGTCCGATTCCAAACTCATGTCCTTCATCGATACCAGTCTTTTCATTCTGATCACGGAAATACTGATCACTCTTGTAGGCAACAGAAATGGTTGGAGTCTTTTTCACCTTGGATGCATAGAACATTGTCATAAAGCAACCAAGTGCTGTGAATACAACCCACATAACGATACGGAATCCTGCGCCGGAAAATACATCAATACCGGCAATTCCCTGTGCAATACCGACGGAAAATGGATTCATCCATGAGGAACCAAAACCAATCTGTGTTGCAACATAAGTTACCAACACTGCAATTACCGTATCGTATCCAACGGCAACAAACAGCGGGCAGAGAATCATTGTAAACGGAAGTGCCTCCTCTCCCATTCCAAAAACAGCTCCGCCAAGAGAAAATAGGACAAACAATACCGGAATCAGTAGCTTTTCAGCTCCTTTTGCCTTTCGAATCAGTCCAATTAGTCCAGCCTCAATCGCACCGGTACGAATCATAATACCAAATGCACCGCCAACTACCAATAGGAATGCAATAATTTCAATTGCAGAGCTACTGAGAATTCCATTGTACATATAGTTGAAAAAGCCTGTGCTTCCATCACTGCTAAACAATGAGACACCCTCAGTTACAACCTTTCCAGCATCATCCCTTAAATACTGAAAGCTTCCGTCTTTGATTACGGTACGTGTCTTTTCGACTCCATTCATCATGTAAGTGACGTCCTGAGTCTCGTAATATCCCTTTGGAACAAGGAATGTTAAAATTGCTGCCAAAACCACTACAAAAAAGATAATAATGTAGGTATCCGGCACATTAAAACCCTTATTAAAGGATTTTAACCCGTCTCCTTTTCTTTTGCTCATATGAGTCTCCCTTTTTAGTTTTCTTTTTGACGTGCTGCGTGCTTTTTCTCGGCATGCTCAGTCTGTCTCTCCATTTTTAACTCCCAGTGAATCAAGAAGGTGAGTAGCGCACGAAGCACGATAACTGCTCCTAGAATACTTAGCTCTTCAATCGTATGAGAGACGACAGTTTTTAAGATCTCTCCTGCCATCTTAAATTCAAGAGACAGCGCCAAGGTTTCGGCCAGATCAATTTTGACTCTTGTGTCATCTGAGTTGAGACCTGACCGAATAAATTTGATAAACGACTTGATTGTTCCGTAGGCAACAATAAATACACCAATCAGTTCTAAAATCGGAACGAGGTAGGAGATAATTCCCTCCAAAATAAAGTCAAGAAATTCTGCTGACATTGTTTCCTCCCAAGCCATGGGGACGGGGGAATGCGACCCTTTAGGGCCACTTGCTCTGTCCCCATGGCCTGCTTTTACATTCTTTTCTTTGCAATGTATACGCTTGCTGTCTGCGGTCCTACGGTCACATGAAGAACGCCATCCTCTGCTCTCTCCATCACCTCTCCAATGTTGTAGGTGGACTGAGTTGTCTGGATGATTCTCTTTAGACAGGCATTTTCCATAACACCAATCTGCCAAACTGGAAGATCTACTGTTAAGGACTCTCTTCTGTTATTGACAAGAATGACTGCCTGAAGCGTCTGGTTGAAACGACCATAGCAGATCCAGTGGGAACCACAAGCGATTGGCTTATAAGAACCACTCTTGAAGCAATCATACTGTTTGTGAATGCGAATCATATCCTTATGAAATTCGATTAACTCCCAGTCCTGCTTGCCCCACGGATAGGTTCTTCTGTTGTCTGGATCGGTCCATCCTGTCATACCGGCCTCGTCTCCATAGTAGACAGTCGGTGCGCCCGGCCATGTCATCTGCATGACAACAGCCTCGCGAAGAATGCACTTTTCTACATTCTCAGTTGCTGCAGCTGCGCCCTTTGTCGCGATACGTCCAACTGTGCGGTTGGTTCTCGTTAAGAAACGAGAATGATCATGGTTGGAAAGCTCGTTCATCGCAACGTCAAGTGACTGTCTCTGGAACTTGCTCATATTGTGCTCCATTGTGCGGAAGAACTTCTCTCCGTTTCCGTACCAATCCTCCTGAAACTCGTCGCTGTGCTTTTCCATACCAGTCAAAAACCAAGTGATCGGCTCCATAAACGCATCATAATTCATAACAGTATCCCACTGATCGCCGCGCATCCAGCTGCTCGGATCACCGTAATGCTCTGCAAGAATAATTGCATTCGGGTTTGCTTCCTTTACCGACTCTCTAAAATCCTTCCAGAACTGATGATTGACACCAATGCTGTGGCCCAAATCTGCTGCAACGTCAAGACGCCAACCGTCTACATTGTACGGTGCGCTGACCCATTTCTTTCCGATGCGAAGAATGTAGTCATACAGCTCTTTTGAACCTTCATAATTTAATTTTGGAAGTGTATCATGACCCCACCAGCCTTCGTACTCTTTGTTGTATGGCCACTTGCCACCGGTAAAGCCAAAGAAATCATGATATGGACTGGACTCTGAGACATAAGCCCCCGGCTCATAGCCTTCCTGTCCCTCGTAGATGCACTCTCTGTCAAGCCATTTGTTGAAGGAACCACAGTGGTTGAAAACACCGTCCAAAATAACCTTCATGCCTCTTGCATGAATTTCCTTTACCAGATCGGCAAAGTAGGCATTGGATGCCTCAAGATTTTCCTTGGAGGTGACACGGCAGATATAACGGCTTGCCTTACTATTTTCCTTCTCACCCTCTTCAAGCAGCTCGCCCTCATCCTTTTTGATCACAGCAAAGTGCGGATCAATGTAATCATAATCCTGAATATCGTACTTGTGATTGGATGGTGAGACAAATAGTGGGTTAAAGTAGATCACCTCAACACCTAACTCCTGAAGATAGTCAAGCTTTGCGCGCACACCCTGAAGATCGCCACCGTAGAAGCGTCCAATATCCAGATTTGCCGGAAGACTTTCCCAGTCAGTCACGCGCTCACTCTGTGACTCGACATAATAATACTCACCTGAGAGAACATCATTTGACGGATCTGCATTGTAGAAACGGTCCACATAGATCTGATAGAATACGGCACCTTTTGCCCAATCTGGCGTATGAAAACCTGGTGTGATCTTGAATGCGTATTTTGGACGCAGATTGCTTGTGCAGCCAAGCTTATTGTAATAGCAGACATCACTGCCCTTTTCAATCTCAAAATAATACAGATAAGCCGCTTTTCCTACGGTAATCTGTGTCTCATAAAAGTCAAACAGTCCTTCTGTCTTGACTTTTTTCATCTTGATCTCATTTTTTCTGGAAATCAAATAGACATTGTCCACGTTATTGGCCAATGTCCGAAAACGGATGACAACAGAGTCGCCCGCCTCCGGCTCTGCCGGAGTGCGGTAATCTTCTGTCTCATCACAAAATAATGCATTTTTTACTAATATATCGCTGAATTGCATTTTTTCGTGGCTCCTTTAATCGTGCGTTTTTTGCCTTTGTGGCTTTATGACATCAGAGGATTCTGCTCTGCACCTGGCTCTGGAAGCTCTCTTCCTTCAAAGATTGCCTCAAACTCTGCGCTTCCAATCTTTTCACGCTCGATTAATACCTGTGCACAGCGATGAAGCACATCCATATGCTCGGTTATGATCGTCTTTGCCTGTGCATACGCCTCGTCAATGATACGCTTTACTTCTTTATCAATTTCTCTTGCGACATCCTCGCTGTAGCTTCTGGCATGCCCCAAATCTCTTCCAAGGAAGACCTCTTCCTCTCCACCGTCCTCATAATTGATCGTTCCAAGTTTCTCAGACATACCGTACTTTACAACCATTGCACGTGCGGTTGCTGTTGCCTGCTTGATATCCTGTGATGCACCTGTCGTGACATCTCCAAAGATTAACTCCTCTGCGACACGTCCACCGAATGCAACGATAATGTCCTCCTCCATGCGCTTCTTTGTCATGAACATCTCGTCTGCCTCCGGAAGCGGCATTGTGTAACCTGCTGCGCCCATTCCGGTCGGAATAATTGAGATTGTGTGAACAGCGCTCTCATGAGGCAATACATGGAATAAAATTGCATGGCCAGACTCATGATAAGCAGTGATTCTCTTTTCCTTGTCACTGATGACCTTGGAATGCTTTTCGGCACCAATGCCTACCTTAACGAAGGACTGCTCAATGTCCTTCTGGCTGATATAGCCTTGCTTACTCTTAGCTGCATTGATTGCTGCCTCATTCATCAGATTCTCAAGATCGGCTCCGGTAAAGCCAGCTGTCGTCTGTGCAACTCTCTTTAAGTTGACATCAGAGCCGAGCGGCTTATTCTTTGTGTGAACCTTTAAGATCTCTTCTCTTCCTCTGACATCTGGACGGCCTACTGCTACCTTTCGGTCGAAACGACCCGGACGAAGGATTGCCGGATCCAAAATATCAACACGGTTTGTCGCTGCCATAACGATGATGCCCTCATTGACACCAAAACCATCCATCTCGACAAGCATCTGGTTTAATGTCTGCTCTCTCTCATCGTGACCACCGCCAAGACCAGTTCCTCTTCTTCTGGCAACTGCATCAATCTCATCGATAAAAATGATACACGGTGCATTTTTCTTTGCCTGATCGAACAAATCTCTTACACGGGAAGCACCGACACCGACAAACATCTCAACAAAGTTGGAACCTGAGATTGAGAAAAACGGTACGCCTGCCTCTCCGGCAACTGCCTTTGCAAGAAGGGTCTTACCAGTTCCTGGAGGGCCTACAAGAAGGATTCCCTTCGGGATTCTTGCACCTAGACTGGTGTACATGTTTGGATTCTTCAGAAAGTCTACGACTTCCTCAAGCTCTTCCTTCTCCTCCTGAAGTCCGGCTACATCCTTAAATAATACCTTCTTGGAACCGCCAGTTTCCATGACAGCTCTACTTCTTCCGAAGTTTGCCATGTTCTGGCCTCCACCGCCACCGGCTCCCGGTGCAGCCATGCGCCCTGTCATAATAACAAATACAAAGCTAATGCCGATTACTAAAATTAAAACCGGAACGATTGTGTTTAGGAAATAATTTTCCTTCACTGCTGTGACGGTAACTGTGATGCCGTTTTGTTGAAGACGATCCAATTCTTCATTGACATCAGATACAAGTACCCGGTACTCGGTCGATCCGTCGGTTCTAAACAATACGCTTCCTGTCGTCACCTTTGCATTCTGCTCAAGCTCTGCCTGTGCCACTTTCGAGTCGTCCAACAGAGAACGGTACTGACTGTACGTTACGTTCGTCTGTGTATAAAGGGAACGCTGAAAGAAAAAAATAAGTGCAATTACAATCGCAATGATAATCGTGTATGCGACAATTCCATTTGACTTTCTCAATTTATTCCTCTTTCTGCAATCGATTCCTTTTTTTATCTGCAATATAGTCGTTTGCAAACTACTCTTTTTACAACTACACTGCAGCTATTGGTCAATTGCAACTTACTTACTTGTCTCTACCACTCCTACATATGGCAGATTGCGGTACAGCTGATCATAATCAAGACCGTAACCGACTACAAATTCATCTGGCACCTGGAATCCAGTGTAATCTACCTGGACATCCTCAACCTCACGGCGCTCTGGCTTGTCAAGAAGGGTGCAAAGACTTAAGCTAGCTGGCTTTCTCTCGGTCAAAATCTTCATCAAATGGCTGAGTGTACGTCCAGAGTCAATGATATCCTCTACTACAAGCACATCTTTCCCCTCGATGGTCTGGTCGAGATCCTTTACAATCTTTACAATACCGCTGGACTTTGTGCCGGAACCATAGCTGGATACAGACATGAAATCCATCGTTACCGGAACAGTGATTCTCTTTGCCAACTCACACATAAAGAATACACCACCCTTTAATACGCAGATCATATGAAGTGTCTTTCCCTCATAGCGTTTGCTGATCTCTTCTCCCAGCTCACGGATTCTCTTGTCAACTTCTTCTTCCGAATACATTACACGAATCTTGTCTCCCATTTTCGCGCTCCTTTGTTTTTGTAATTTATAGTTTTTAGCCAATGCCTTGACTTTCTACCTCACCATGATCACAGCCTTCGGCAGATGCATTCTCAGTTTGAACTGAAAGTACCAGCTTTGTCTTTGACGTTATCTTACAGTTCTCAGCCATGCGCACACCTGCAATCCACAAAACACGGCTGTTTGCTGCCAGTATCGGAATCTGATCTCTCTTTGTAGCCGGAATTTTGGCATTGATCATGCAGTCGGAGAGCTTTTGCGTATTGCCATTTGCATCAATGCAGATGCGGTCCTTCGGCCTTCTTCTTCGCATCAGCAGTCCTTCTTTTATTGTATCATAATCAAACCAGTTTACACAACAATTTTGTGGTATTTTTTTCTCAGAAACAGGGAAAATTGAGTAAACACTCCTACCAATTTTGCTGTTTTGATCTGGCTGCTTCCTGGTTTTCTTCTTTCCTTTTTCGATCTGCTCTATAACGAGTTCTCCATAGGACAACCTAGCAACTCGATTTTTTGGCAGATGAATTTGACTTCCCGTCTGCTTACTCAATAAACCAAGCACCGACTCAATATGTGCCCTTGTGATATCCTTGCTGCCTCCAAGGCGACCGATGGCCTCCTTGACGATGTAGCGCTGTAAAAGAGGCTTTTTGGCAGACAGCTTTTCGATTGGAAGACAAACACTACCTTTTGCATTTTCGTTCCACTCTCGAAGAAGCTCGGCCGCCTGACTAAAAAGATATTCCTCTGCCTCTGAAAAATCACCTGCCGCACTTGCAATATGTTCGGTTGCCTGCGCATTGTACTCACTCTCCAACAATGGCAAAAGACGATTTCGGATGCGACACCGCTCATAGTCATCGGTCAGATTCGTCTCGTCCGTACACCAGTCTTGCTTATTTTTCGTCAGCCATTCTTCAATCTCACTTCTTCTCACACCTAGAAGCGGACGAATGACAAAAATGTCACTCGTATTCGACAGCTTTCTTTTCGGCGAGATGCCGCTTAAGCCGCGAATGCCGCTTCCCCGAAGCAGATTCATTAACACAGTCTCTGCCTGATCATCCATATGGTGAGCAACGGCAATTGCGCTTGCTCCACGCTTTTTCGCCTCCTCTTCAAAGATCTGATAGCGCACAATGCGACCTGCCTCCTCCTCGGTCAAATGCTTTTTTTCTGCAATCGCAGGCACATCTCGGTAGGCAGAAACAAACTCGATTCCAAGTTTCTCGCATAAATTTTTCGAAAAATCAAGATCGCGATTTGCCGATTCACCGCGAATGCCGTGGTGAACATGAACTGCCGTAAGTGTCAGATCATAACTTTCTTGAAGCGCCTTTAATACAAGAGCCAGACAAACCGAATCTGCCCCGCCAGACAAACCAATCAGCAGATGGTCGCCGTAGGCGAAGAGATTATTTTTTTCAATTGAGAATTGTACCTTTTTTATAAATTGATCTATCATGTTTTTTCCTTTATTTCTTCCATATTCCAGCAACCAACACAGTTCGATCGTCGCGCTCGCCGCTTGCTTTTCCAGAAAATGCCAAGATTTTCTTTGCAATTTCTTTTGGATTGTTCTCAGTGAGGCTCTCGCAGAAGCGACACATGACGGTTTCTTTGTCATAACCGGAAAGTCCCTCTAACACACCGTCACTGACTAAAATCAATAAATCACCGTCTTTTAGTCGAATCATTTTTTCCATCGGTGCATACTCCTGCAAAATTCCGGCTGGCATCGTGTCTGCTCCAATCTGAATCACCTCATCCCCTCTTTTTAAAAAGGTGACGGATGCGCCCGATTTTGTCAGCTCACAGATTCCGTTTGCACAGTCGATCACAGATAAATCAATTGTGACTGGATGCTCTTTTGCCTGAATCATGAGCGCACTGTTGATGATGCGAATCAAAAGTGACGGTGGATATCCTGCCTCACACAAAAACTCGGCTAGCTCTGTGACACTGCCGCTCTCTCTTCCAGCGACATTTCCACTTCCCATGCCATCGCACAAAAGAAGTGCCTTTTTTGCATTCGACAATTCCATATACGAAAAGCTGTCACCTGAGACCTCGTTTCCATTTTTGCAGCTAGATGCGGCACCAAACAGGACAAAATACGGTGGATCTTCTTCGAAGCGCACCCATCTAGGTGTTGACGAGACCAAAAGTGGCTGATCGGCGCAGGGAACCATGCGCTTTTTTAATGCCTCCTCGATTCGCTCACAGACAAGCTTCATTGAAACACATCTCGCACTTTTG